>CAYMQV010000048.1:0-24349 GCA_964392395.1 uncultured Gemmatimonadaceae bacterium | reverse complement strand
CGTGGCAGTCGGACGCGCTGTGTGACGCAACTCGGCCCTGCCGCGCCGCGCGATTTCGCAGCTATCGCTCCACGTGGCGCCTTGGCTCGCGCCACAACGTAGCTCCCGCCTTTCGCCGCGGCACTTCGGCAAAAGCCTACTAGATTCACCCTGTGCCCGATCTCCCGCACCAACACAGCACGCCGGTCGCTCCATCGCCGCTCCCACCGATCGCCGTGCTCACGGCCGACGGTGCGCGCGAGCTCGACGCGCGCACAATTGCAACGTTGCCCGACTCGTATTCGCTCATGCATCGCGCCGCGAGTGTTGCCGCCGAGTGGCTTCACCAACGCGATGAGCGGAGTGCCGCGGTCTACGTCGGCCCCGGCAACAACGGTGGCGACGGCTGGCTGATCGCTGGGATGCTCCGCGAATACGGGTGGCGCGTCACCGTGCACGCCGCCGGTGCTCCCCGCACGCCTGATGCTCAACGCGCGAAAGACGATGCGTTGCGCGGCGGCGCGTTCGACCAACCCACCGGCAGCGAGGCACTGATCCTCGACGCACTGCTCGGCACCGGCGCCAGCGGTGCACCGCGTGGCGAAGTCGCGGCGTCGATCGCGATGATCCGTACTGCGCGCGCGCTGCTGTATTCGGCGCCCCATGTGCTGATCGCCATCGACATCCCTTCAGCACTCAACGCCACCACGGGTGTCGATGATGGTGCCGTCGCGGCCGACATCACGCTCACCTTCGGCAGCGTCAAGCGCGGGCAGCTGCTTCGGCGGGATCTCGTCGGCGAAGTGCAGGTGCTCGACATCGGTCTGGTCGCGGCACCAGTCACTGAGCCGCGCATCGTTGACGCGGAGTCCGTGCGTCGGTGGCTTCCGCCGATCGCCGCCGATGCCTGGAAAGGCACGCGCGGGCGGCTCTCCATCGTCGGCGGCGACCCAGGCATGGCGGGCGCGGTGATCATCGCGGCGCGCGGTGCGCACGCGGCCGGCGCTGGCATGGTGCGCGCCGATGTCGCCGTCGAGTCACTGCTGCCGCTCCAGATCGCCGCACCATTTGCGACGGTGCAGCCGTGGCGCGCGCACTACTTCAGCCGCATCGACACCGCATGGCCGCACGCGATGGTGATTGGTCCCGGGCTCGACGGCTCGGCGCCGACGCTGCGCGAAGCCGTTCTGGCGTTGCTCTCCGCATTCGACGGACCGGTAGTGCTCGATGCTGGCGCGCTCACCGCATTCCGCTGGTCCGGCCCAGGTGACATCGCAGAGATCGACGTGGCCGACGGCAGCGACACCGATCCACTCGACGCGCTTCGACACGCACTGCGCGGACGTCCTGCGCTGCTCACACCACATGTGGGAGAGTTCAACGCACTCTTCCCGCCCGATGCAATCCCGCGCGATCGTTTCGAGGCCGCGTCGCACCTGGCGCGCCGACTGAACGCAACCGTGTTGTTGAAGGGTGTTCCGACCGTGATTGCGTCACCCGACGGTGCGCGCCTCATCTCGGCGGCGGGCAATCCGGCACTCGCGATGGGTGGCACCGGCGACCTGCTCGCCGGCATTGCCGGTGCACTGCTGGCGCAAGGAATCCATCCGATGCACGCGGGTGCGGCCGCCGCGTGGGTGCATGGCGGCGCCGCGGAGCAGGCCACGCTGCATCACGGCGCGTGGCGCGGTGTGACGATGGAGCGGCTCGTGGAGGAAGTGAGTAACGTGTGGTCCAGACTCTTTGCGCATTCATCATCTCCGCCACACACGTTGCTCGAACTGCCAGCCGTTCCAGCGCGATGACGGTGCCGACACCGACACCGACGCCGGTGACGCTCGGCCCCGGACGGGAATTCGCCTCGATCTCACGATGGGTGCGCCAGTGGGGCGCACGCGCGCACGGCATCGGCGACGATGCCGCGATTCTCGATGTACCCACGGGGACGCGCCTCGTCGTCAGCACCGACACCAGCACCGAGGACGTGCATTTCCGGCGAGCGTGGCTTCAGCCGATCGAAATCGGCTGGCGTGCGGCAATGGCGGCACTCTCGGACCTTGCCGCGATGGGAGCCGAGCCACTCGGCGTCTTGATTGCGCTGGGCGCGCCGGCCTCCTGGGACAGTGAACTCGACGAGGTGCTGCATGGCGTCGGCGACGCGTGTGCAGCGGCCAAGGTGCCGATCATCGGCGGCGACACCACTCGCTCACCGGTGCTGACACTCGGCATCACGGTCCTCGGCACCGCCACGCAGCCGATGCGCCGCGACGGGGCCGGAGCTGGAGACTGGGTCTATCTCACGGGCGGACTGGGAGGCCCGGGGGCCGCCGTGGCGGCCTGGTATGCCGGCCGCGTACCGCGCGCCACGCACCGGGCTCGATTTGCGCGACCAGTGGCCCGCCTCGGGATGGGGGCGTGGTGCGCGGCCAACGGGGCCACGTCGGCGATCGACTTGTCTGATGGTCTGGTTGCTGATGCAGGGCATGTCGCGGCGGCGTCGAGCGTCCGCATGGTGCTCGAGCTCGGCTCCCTGCCCGTGCTCGGAGGTGTGTCTCCCGTCGAGGCGCTGGCGAGTGGCGAAGAGTATGAACTGCTGGTGACTGGCCCTCCGGGGATGGATGTGGCCGCCAAGGCGGCTCGTATCGGTACGCTGACGCCGATTGGTCGGATTCACGCCGCGACACCGACCAGGGGATCAGGCGTGATCGTGATGGATGGGCCGCGGCGCGTTGACCCTCCAGCCGGTTACGACCACCTTTCGGCGCAATGATGACTCTCTTTGCGGCACTGGCGTCGGTGGTGTTCACGATCCCGGTCGTGGCTGTGCTCGTGCTGGCCTCGTATCTCGGCGTGGAACGAAAGCACGGCAGCATCTACGAGAAGGTGGCGAAAATCTGGGGCTGGGGGCTGATGACCTTTTCCGGCGTACGCACCCGGGTCCATGGCGCCGAGTTCATCGACTCGCACGCCGCCCGTGTCTACGTGGCCAATCACGTCAGCTGGTACGACGTCTTCGCGCTGGCGAGTGTGCTGCCGCGCTGGAGCTTTGTGGCCAAGGCGGAGCTGCGGAAGATCCCGATCTTCGGGCGGGGCGCCGAGGCGGTGGGAACGATCTTCGTCGAACGCAAGAGTCCGCGAGCCGCGCTGCAGATGTACGAGCAGGCCGCCGCCGGCATCCGCGAGGGTGCGAACGTGGTGGTGTGTCCGGAGGGCACACGCGGCGATGACTATCCGCTGCGTCCGTTCAAGAAGGGGCCGTTCGTGCTCGCAATCTCAGCCGGCGTGCCGATCGTGCCGGTGGTGATCATGGGCACCAGGGAAGTGATGCCGCGCGGGCAGTGGCTGGTGCACGGCGGTGTGGTGCACATGCACTTCCTGCCGCCGATTTCGACCGTTGGCCTGACGTACGCCGATCGCGAACGCCTGATCGCGCAGGTCTGGACCAGCATGGCCGATTGTCTCCAGTCGGAGTACGGCATCCAGAGTGACCGTCGCAACGTGATCGGCACCGAGGATGTGACGGAGCTGCGCACCGGAACCCCTGAAGCCGGTGTCGTCGCGCAGTAGGTTTTGCTTGCAGTTCAAAACATTGCAGTTCACAACACTTCTCGCCCTTTTCCGACCTCTCGATACATGTCGACCATCGTAGATATCACCGCCCGTGAAATTCTTGACAGCCGTGGCAATCCGACGGTCGAAGCCGACGTCACCCTCGACAGCGGTGTCGTCGGGCGCGCGGCAGTCCCCAGCGGCGCATCCACTGGCGAGCGCGAAGCGGTTGAGCTGCGCGACGGCGACAAGGCGCGCTATCTCGGCAAGGGTGTGCTGAACGCGGTGCAGGCCATCGAAGAGCAGATTGCCCCGGCTCTCGCGGGCATGTCGGCGCGCGACCAGATGGGCGTCGACAACGCGATGCTCGAACTGGACGGCACCGAGAACAAGGCCAAGCTCGGCGCGAATGCGATCCTGGCGGTGTCGCTGGCGACGGCGCGCGCCGCAGCCGACGACGTCGACATGCCGCTCTGGCGTTACCTCGGTGGCCCGCTGGCGCGCACGATGCCGGTGCCGATGATGAACATCCTCAACGGCGGTGCACATGCCACGAACACGGTGGACTTCCAGGAGTACATGATCGTCCCGATCGGGGCCGAGACGTTCAGCGAGGCGCTGCGCATGGGTGCGGAAGTCTTTCACGCGCTGAAGAAGGTGCTGGTGAAGCGCGGCCTGGCCACCGGTGTCGGCGATGAAGGTGGATTTGCCCCTGACCTCAAGACTGATGAAGACGCGCTCAAGCTGGTGATCGAAGCCATCGAGTCCGCCGGTTTCGCGCCTGGCCAGGAAGTTGCGATCGCGCTCGACTGCGCGGCCAGTGAGTTGTTCAGGAATGGCAAGTACGATTTCAAGAAGAGCAAGGCGGGGTCGATGGAGGCGCAGGGCATGATCGACATGTACGCGCGGTGGATGGAGACGTATCCGATCGTCAGCATCGAGGACGGCCTGGCCGAGAATGACTGGGCCGGCTGGCAGGCGTTGACGGCGCAGTTGGGCACAAAGGTGCAGTTGGTGGGTGATGACCTGTTCTGCACCAACTCGGAGATCCTGGCCAAGGGCATCGAGAACGACGTGGCGAACGCGATTCTGATCAAGGTGAACCAGATCGGTACGCTGACCGAAACGCTGCTGGCAATGGAACTGGCAAAGAGTGCAGGGTATGCGAGCATCGTGTCACACCGCAGTGGTGAGACGGAAGACACCTTCATCGCCGACCTCGCCGTGGCGACTGGCGCCGGTCAGATCAAGACGGGCTCGGCCAGCCGCACCGATCGTGTGGCCAAGTACAATCAGCTGCTCCGCATCGAGGAAGCGCTTGGTGATGCGGCCGAGTATCCCGGTGGCGGCGTGTACGGACTGTGATCGTTCCGATCACGCGGCAGGTGGTGCGCTGAGTGGCTCGCAAGCAGCTCACCGAGGACGATCCGCCACGCAAGCGGCGACCGTTGTTCTTTGCGCTCAAGTTCGCGTTCTGGGTGCTGGTGGTGTACTTCGCCGTGGAAGGTGGCGAGTACGGCACCAGTGATCTGCTGAACGTGCGCGGGCGGATCGGTGAGTCGAAGACGGCGATTGATTCGCTCAAGCGCGTGCTCGATTCACTCAGTCTGGTGAAGAAGGATGTGATGACGAATCCTGCGGTGCAGGAGCGGATTGCGCGCGAGGAGTTCGGGATGGTGAAGGGCGATCGCGAGCTGATCTACCATGTGTTGCGCCCGGACTCCGGGGCGGTCAGCCCGGACAGTGCCGCGCGGGTGCCGTCGCCGTAAAATTCGGTGGGCCCGAGCAGTTGACTCTCGCGATCCATTGGCTATCCTTCTGTTCTGCCGCGGGGTGGAGCAGCCTGGTAGCTCGTCGGGCTCATAACCCGAAGGTCGCGGGTTCAAATCCCGCCCCCGCCATACATGAGCGGCCCGTCATTTCGGTGACGGGCCGTTTGTGCGTTTGGTGGGTGGGAGCATGCGGCGCGCGGGTGATGCGAGCCGCAGCGTATTGCACGACCTAGTTCCGCGTGATCGCTTCAGCCATCTCGACCGTGAATGTGATGACGCTGTTGGCCGGGATGAGCACGGCGCCGGCCTGGTCCCGGACCGTGGAGAACTTGTATCCGAGTTCCGGCCCGATCACCAGTCGTCGCGTGCCACCGACGCGCATCCCAGCCAGCCCTTGTGGCCAGCCCTGAATGAGGCGGGTGGAGTCGAGCACGGTGAAGAACGGCGTAGCGGGGCGCGCGCGACCCGGATCGAACGCAAAGCCGCCCGTCAGGCGCGCCGAATAGTAGACGCCGATGCTGTCACCGACATTGACGATTCGCCCGGTGCCCACCACCACGTCCTCGCGGTAGAGCTGCGCGTTGACGCGCGTCATGTTGGCGATCGTGACGCCGGTATTGAGCGCGTACGTCTGCGTGGCCGGATCGGTGAACGCCGGCAGCGTCGAGTCGCCGCTGAGCGAGCAGCCGGAGAACCCGATGGTGGTGGCAAAGAGGGCGAGGCCGGCAGCGAGGCGGCGCGAACGGACGAGGGCAGGGGGCATGGAGCTTCCTGAGCGGGATTGGAGTGGCGATCGGGACGCAGGCGCTGTGCGAGGCACGGCGCTGGATACATGGAGGCTAAGTACGGTTGCCCGCATAGGCCAGAGCCGACTATCTTTTGAAGCTTGATGGTGCAGGACGGAGGGCTTGGCAGGGTAGCTCAGCTGGTTAGAGCACGGCACTCATAATGCCGGGGTCGCGGGTTCGAGTCCCGCTCCTGCTATTGGTCGAAAACGGTGGGGCGCGGGGAGTTTTGCTGTCCGGGCGCAAATGGATGCGGCGACAGAACCGACGCGATAGGATGGCTTCCTTTGGCGCGACTTTGGAGCGGCGCCGAATTTGGAGCGGCGCCGAATTTGGAGCGGCGCCGAATTTGGAGCGGCGCCGAATTCGGTCGCCGCGGACGCTACGGCTGATCGTGCGCCCCCTTCAAATCCGTGTCAGCCGGCTGAGCGACGACTCCACCAAGCGCCCCGCGATGCTCCCGAGTATTGGCCCAATCCTCCGTGGTCTGCGGAAGAAAGAAGGCTCCAGAGCGGCGACTCTGCAAAAGCGCGCCCGGCTCGCGTTGCGTGTTCTCGCTGATGAACGCATCGGCCGCCACAACTAGTGCGCGATATCGCTTGGCGGCGTCGGCGACATCGTACGCACCGGTGAAGCGGAGGTACGCGGCGTCCTCCGGCGTCAGCGTGCGACGCCGGAACTGCTCGAGGTACGACGCGGGGTTGAGCCCCGGGTTCTTCTCCACGACCGCCCAGACCAGCGCCGGGAAGGGTAGGATGTGTGCATCGGCGTACAGCACATCCACCAGATCGCGCGGCTCGCGGCGATTGGCGAGTGCGACGAGCTTGTTGATGGCCAGGTCAATCGGGTGCAGCATCACACCGCCACCGGGCAACGGCACCAGCGGGAGAAATCGCCAGGCCGATTCGTGCGCCCAATCGACCACGGTCGCAGACGCGCCCTGACTGATCCGGGCGCTCACGAAACCGGGATGTTCGGCCAGGACCGTCAGTGCGCAGCCGGCCTCGCGCAGCACGCTCGCGTCGGCGGCGAACGTCTGGTTTGCCGTGATCGCGCTGGTATGGAACAGGTCGAGATCCTCGCTGTAGCGCTCGCCGGCAGCGCCGAGGTGGAGTGCGGCGCCTCCCGCGAGGTACGACGCCTCGGTGCGCGTTGGCGACAGCAAAGCAAGTACTGACCCCTGAAATGGGGTCAGTGGCACGACTGGGCCTTAGGCGCGACACTAGAGTCGTTGGTCGGTGTCTTCGCCGGTCGCTCGAGATTCGCGGCTGCGCGCCACGCCTCACGGCCGCCATGCTTGCGAAGGCCCTCGGCCACCCATGCGATGTCCGCCTTCCCGATGACGACGTCGGGTCGCGCCCACCAGAAGCAGGTCGTGTAGTAGGCCCGGTAGAGCTTCCGTGCTTCCCGCACCCGCACCATCGCGCGAGCGGCGTCCGGGCTGAGGTGCCGCCGGCTCCGGAGGCCGCCCAGTCGGCCGGCATCGGCGGTGCTCATGTTCTTCGGCATCCTCGGATCATAAGCGCTTATGATGTTTCTGGCAAGGATCGGCAGGCGCCGTGGATCGAGACGCGGACGTCACGAAGCTCGAGGCAGGCCCGCCGAAGGCTCGGCCAGAGCCCTGCGCGCCGCTCATGGATTGCCCCTCTGCCGCGCATACATTCCCCCCATGCCCACCCTCCTCCTCACCGAACGCGACGTCCGACAACTCCTCCCGGTGCGCGACTGCATCGACGTCATGGCAGCTGCCCTTCGCACCGTGGCCGAGGGCGCCGCCATCCTCCCGCTGCGCACCGTGCTCCGCCTGGGCGCCACGCGCAACGCGTTCCTCAGCATGCCTGCCGTCCTCGGTGCCGGGCCGCAGGCATCGATCGGCGCCAAGGTGATCGCGGTGTTTCCGGGCAATGACGCCACCTCCTTCGATTCACACATCGGCGTGGTGCTCCTCTTCGACGGTGCGCACGGCCGGCTGCTTGCCATCGCGGACGCGTCCAGCATCACCGCGATTCGCACGTCGGCGGTGTCCGGGCTCGCGACCCGCCACCTCGCACGGGAAGACGCGAGCACACTCGCGATCCTTGGCGCCGGTGTGCTCGCGATGCCCCACATCGAGGCCGTCTGCGCCGTCCGGCCGATACACCGAGTGCACATCTGGAGTCGCTCCGGCACATCGTCTGGCGGACGTGCCGCTCAACTGGCGGAGCGTGCGCGCGCGACACTCGGCGTGGACGTCACACTCTCCGAGTCGGTCGAGGCGGCCGTCACGAACGCTGACGTGGTCTGCACCATCACGGCTTCGCGTACACCCGTGCTCGAAGGGCGGTGGCTTGCATCCGGCACTCATGTCAACGCCGTTGGCGCTTCGATCAGGGATGCCAGAGAACTCGATAGTGATGCGATCGTGAAATCACGGCTCTACGCGGATCGGCGCGAGTCGGTGATGGCGGAATCCGGCGACTTCCTCATTCCGCTGGCTGAGGGGGTGATCACGACCGAACATCTCATCGCCGAACTCGGCGAAGTGGTGAATGGAACGCACCCGGGGCGCTCCACGAACGACGAGATCACGGTCTTCAAGTCGCTGGGCCTGGCTGTCGAGGATGTCGCGGCGCTGCGCCACATCTACGAGGGCGCCGTCGCCACGGGGCAGGGGACGTCGATCGACCTCGGCGGGACTCGCCACTGAGATGGGGCACTGTTGCCGGCGAGCGCCGACGCACAGAGGTGTGTGGCGCGTGAGCATCGGGTATCCTGAAAGGACTCCACTGACGGCGTTGATTTGCTGAGGTCGGTGGCCTCGGCGTGCTACGGATCGCGACTCGCTTTCTGAACTACCGCCAAAAGGGTTTTCGATGCTCGATACTGTCACGACGGAAGAGCGGTACCGGTTTCTGGTCAGCGCAGCGGCTGTCGTCATCATCGTCGGTGGCCTCCGTGCCGTCGCGGGAGTCCTCGACCCCTTGCTGATGGCCGGTGTGGTGGTCGCCTGTGCGGCGCCGCTGCAGGAGCGGCTCCGCCGGCGCGGGATGCCCCGCGCATGGGCCATGGGCACCACCGCTGTGGCGGTGGTGCTGGCGCTCCTCACATTCGTCGTCCTGATCGGCTACGCAGGTAAGGCGCTGGTGGGGACGGTGCCGCGATATCAGGACCGGCTGACGGCGCTGGTGACGTCAGGAGCCGCGTGGCTCGACGCCCGAGGGATCGATGCCTCGACATCCAGGTTGCTCGAACTGGTCAATCCCGCGAAGATCATCGGGATGGCTTCGAGCCTTGCGCAAGGCGTGGGCGGAGCCATGAGCGAAGCGCTGTTGATCGTCATGCTGTCCATCTTCCTGCTGATCGAGTCGAGCGCGTTCTGGCGACGACGCGGACGGCAGAACGCGGAAAGGGCGGTAGCGGGCACCTGGCAGCACCGGTTCGAGGCGATGGCCAGCGATGTGCAGCAGTATGTCTGGATCACGATGCTGACTGGGTTCATCTACGCGGTTGCAGTCTGGATCGTGATGCTGCTGCTTGGCACCGATCTGCCGGTGCTGTGGGCGATCGTGGCCCTGGTGCTCAGTTTCGTGCCAGGCATCGGCTTCGCGCTGTCGATGATTCCACCGGCGGCGCTGACGATGCTCGAGTTCGGCGCCACACGCACGGCCGTGCTGGTGGCACTGTTCGTGGTGCTGAACAGCGTGGTCGACAACGTGATCAAGCCGCGCTTCATGAAGCAGGGATTTGATCTTGGCCCCTTCGTGATGTTTGCGTCGGTACTGTTCTGGGCGTACGTGCTCGGCCCGACGGGCGCGTTGCTGGCCATTCCGCTCACGACTGCGGTCCGTCGGCTCGCGTTTCCGGCCCGTGCGGCGCGAGACGATGCGATGGCGCCAGCGATCGACCGGGTCGCGTGAAACGCCTGCTGCTGCTCGCGCTGCTGGCCAGCGCCTGTCGGCCGCCCGACCCGGCGGCGCGCGCGCGAGTCGTGGAGCGCGATCAGTTACGGCGTGAAGTTGCCGGATTTCAGACGCTTCGACGATTCGAGCCTGGTTCGCTGATCGACCGGGAACACGAGCTGATCGCGACGGTCAGTGATACGCTGCTCCGCGAGCTCATCGCGACCTCGTTCCCCATCACTGTCGAACTGCAGAACAAGCTGACGGTGACGCTGACGGCGGCCCGCGTCGTGTTCCGCGCCAACGTGGCTCGGGTGGACATCACTGGTGAGATCCGTCGTGGTGCCTTTCCGTACGTGTCGGCTGCCGTGTTCCTGCGCGGCGCCATCGACCGCTTCGTCATCGATCCGTCACAGCAACTGCGCGCGCGGATCAGCATTGACGATGTCGAACTGAACACGCCGGCAGGCGCGCCAGCGGTGCTCGACCAGATGGTGATCAACGTACTGCAGGCGATCGTCGAAGGAAGCCTGCCTGAGCTGACGGCCAGCCTGCCCGCGGTGGCGTTTCCGGTGCGGCTCGATCAGGAGATGGCGCTGCCTGGTTTCGGGCCGGAAGGCGCGCTGAGCATCAGGCCCAGTCGGGCTCCGATGAACGTCGAGGTCGCACGCGTCCTCGCATTTCAGAACCGACTCTGGGTTGTGCTGCACGTCGAACTGGGCGCATTTCTCAGTGAGAAGAGCGACACCGCGGTCAGGGTACGATGAGAAAGTGGGTGATTCCGGCAATTGCCCTCGCGACCATCGTGCCGCTGGTGACCATCGGCGTCATTGCGGCCAGATTTCGTCCGAAATGGGCGCGCGAGGACCCCGCGACGATCGCGCGCGAGATCACCGCGCTGACACGGCAGCGCGACTCGCTGAGTGCACTCGTCTACGACGCCGCGTCGCTCAGCGATCTGCTCGATCAACGCCCGGCTGGCGATGTGGTGATTGGATTGCCGACACCGTTCGTCGAGTCGATCGTTCGCACGGTCGTGAACGGCTGGTTCAACGACGTCGACTTGCGTCTGCCTCGGCTGCGTGTCCGGAAGTCCGGCGAGGTCACGGCCAGACTCGGCCTGTTCGGCAGGCGCACCGTAGGCGGGTATGATCTGGAGATGACGCTCGACGACGTGCACGGGCGATTGCAGCCCGCCGCGCCGCGCATGACCTTCGGTGGTAACGTCATTCGGATGGATGTCCCCGTCCGACTGGTCGGTGGCACGGGCATCGCACATATCAAGCTCGATTGGGAATCGAAAGGACTGGCCGGTCCGGTGTGCGGAGACATGACGATGGCCCATGATGTCACGGGACAGGTTCGCGCTGGAAACTATCTGGCGCGCGGCCGGATCATCCTGAACGCGGTGAACGGCGTCGTGCTCGCCGATCCGGAGTTCCCGAGCCTCGCGATCCGGCTCTTCGTGGATCCCTCGCCGGCGTCAGTCGCGGTGCTCGATTCGATGCTGGCCACCCGAGGTGGCCTGTGCGGCGCTGCGATCAGACGAGCCAGGGTGAGCGGGCGCGTTCAGGAACTGGTGGCACGCGGGTTCACGGTGAAGATTCCGCAACGCTTCTTCCGGCCGATACGTTTGCCTGTCACGGTACAACGGATGGTACCCATGACGGGCCAGGACATCGCGCTCGATGTGCGGCCCAGCGACCTCGTTGTCACATCGTCTACCGTGTGGCTCGCGGCGGCGGTGACGACGGCACGAACGCGCACGCCGGCGCCATTGTCGCGATAGGCGTTTCGTCCTCTGGCTCTCACGCTGACCATGCCCGACTTCATCCCGCTCACGTCGTATCGAGAGTACCCCGTCGCCGAGATGTCGCAGCGCGCCGCGGATTTCTACGCCAACGCCGATCGCCGGCGAACGGTGCGCGGATTCTCGGATAGATCCGTGCCGCTGGACATCATCGAGAATTGCATTCGAACCGCAGGCACGGCGCCAAGTGGTGCACATCTGCAGCCGTGGCGGTTTGTCGTGGTCAGTGACGCGGCGATCAAGCATCGGGTCCGGATCGATGCCGAGCGCGAGGAGCACGAGTTCTACACGCATCGTGCTCCGCCGGAGTGGCTTCAGGCGCTGGCGTCACTCGGCACCGACGAGAACAAGGCGTTTCTGGAGATCGCGCCGTATCTGATCGTGGTGTTCGCCGAAAGCTTCGGGCTCACCGCTGACGGCCAGAAGGTGAAGCACTACTATGCGCAGGAATCGGTCGGGATCGCGACTGGCTTCCTGATCGCCGCGCTGCACCATGCCGGCCTGGCGACCTTGACGCATACGCCGAGCCCGATGGGGTTTTTGAATGAGATCCTTGGCCGGCCGGCGAACGAGCGCCCGTTCCTCAATCTGGTGGTGGGCTATCCGGCTGATGGGGTCGAAGTCCCGGCGATCCGTCGGAAGTCTCTGGAGGAGATCGCGGTCTTTCTTTGAGCGCAGCCCAGCCCACCGTCACCTCTGCGCCCTCGGGCGACGGCGGCACTTGTTCGTTGCGCGCGGCTGATTGATGCTCAGGATCATGAAGCGACGAGCTGCGGCTCAGCGGACGATGGCGCCGCCTCGCGCGATGCTTTGCGTGCCGGCGGTCGCTTCACCACGCCGCGAGCGGCCGGCTGCAGGTGCGTCTCGCGGTTCTCCCAGTCACGTGTCTTGAAGCCCTTTGCGGCGTCGCCGATTTTTGCCGCCTGCGCCCGCAGCTCCTCGGCGCCGGACGCGCCCTCCTCGGCACCAGCTGCCACCGATTGGGCGAGCGCATTGAGTTCGCTCATGCTGCCGCCGATGTCGCGTACCTGATCGCGCTGTGCGGTGATCTCCGTCGTCATGCTCGCCGCCGTTTCGTCCACACGCTCGACCGCCGTCGCGATGGCCGCCAGCACTCGCTGCACGTCGTCGCGCAGCATCACGCCCTGATCCGCGTCCAGCACGGCGGCCTCGATCATGGCGCTCGTGGTGCGTGCGGCTTCGGCGCTGCGCAATGCCAGTGCGCGAACCTCTCCGGCGACCACCGCGAATCCGCGGCCGGCGTCACCAGCGCGCGCCGCCTCGACAGCCGCATTCAACGCCAGCAGGTTTGTCTGAAACGCAATCGCGTCGATGGTCTTGACGACCTTGCTGGTGGCATCACTCGATTCCTTGATACGCGAGATGGCCTCACCGAGCTGCTGCACGACTCTGGTGCCGTCTTCCACGTTTGTGCGCGCCATGGTCGCAAGCGTGGTGACCTGGGCCGCACTCTGTGCGACACGGTCCGCGGTCTGCGACAAGTCTCGTGTGGCATGATCGACGGATTCGATGGCAGCAGCCTGCCGCTGCGCATTATGGGCGAGCGTCTCGCTGGTGGCGGCAATGTGCACCGAGGCATCGGCCACCTGACTCACCGACTGGCACACCTGTCGCATGGCGACAGAGAGCTGCTCGGCGGCGATATTCACGGAGCAGGCGATACTCGCATAGTCTCCCTGATACTCGCCTCGCACGCGGACTTCGAGGTCACGGTTTGCCATGCCTTCGAGCGCGATGCGGGACTCCGTCAGCGGCCGTTCGATGGCGTCGAGCATGCGATTCAGTTCTTGCACCAGATCGCGGAACTCTCCCTCGAACTCGTTCGGATCGGCGCGCACCGTCAGTACCCCCGCGACCGCGGCATCGGCCATCTGCCGGCTGGTCTGCACCAGCGCTCGCATGGTCTCCTGGACCAGCGCGACCGCCACGCCGGTACCGCGGGACGCAGTGATCATGCCGTCGAGGCTTCCAGCCATTGCGCCGAGCTCATCGGCGCTTTCGATGGAAAGCAACGGAATGTTGTCGTCGATCGACCCTTCGAATTGTCCGCAAGACAGTCGGTTGAGTACCTCCTGCATCGAGACCATGAGCTGTGACTCCACCTGCCGGGCCCGATTCGTGACACGAAGCGACACGCGGAGCACATTGCGAATCGTCTGGGTTGCAGCGGCGATCGAGACGAGTAGGACGGCGATGCTGATGACCAGCACGAGAAGCAGCGTCGTCAGCGCCGCGCTCGAGGCTCGCTGGGCGCGTAATGCGACGGTGTCGGTCAGTGCGAGTTCAAGTTTGCGCTGGCGCTCGATCACAGTGGTGGTGGCGGTGAACCACTCCGACGCACTGGCGGCGATCGGGGTGCCGGCGGAGGCGCTCTCAGCCAGTCCGCGAATCGTCAGAATTCGCCGTGCTTCCGGGATGCTTGCGATCGCGGCGACTTCGGTTGCGACCTGACCGCTGGTTTCGTGGCGCAGTACGTCGAGCGCGATCTGCTGTCCGGCCACCGTGGTGACCCAGTTCCGGTACAAGGAGGCGTTCGCAAAGGCGCCGCTCGTCAGCACGGCGTTCAGCGTCCCGCGCTCGCGCGCCGACCATTCCTTCAGCTGACCGACCGCGTCGATCTGTCGCAGCGCAGTACGCGCCTCGCCGTCGGTGACATCGGCCGCGTATTCGAGCAGACCATCCATGATGCGCGCGACACTGGCAGAGTAGCGCGTGAGCACCTGTTCGGCGGACACCTGGCGCGCATCGACCGAAGCGCGCGCGAGTGCGACGCTGTCGATTGCGCTCTCGATGCTGCCTGCCGTTGTCGCGAGCGACGGAATACGTGTCGTCGCCATTACCGCACGGTACTGGTCGCGCAGACTGTCGGCGCGTTGCCGCTGGAGGGAGAGCTCGACGGCGAACTTTGTCCCGCCGCTGGCGATGTAGGATGCAGAGAGACCGCGCTCGGTCTGGAGCGCATGAATGAGCCCGGTCGTAGCGCCTGTCAGAGTCGCAATGCCTTCGAGCCGCTTGCCCTGCGTCCAGCGCGCGTACTGCGTTAGGAGCACGACGGTCGCAAAAACAATGGCGATCAGGAGAGGAAGTCCCGATGCAACAATCAGTTTTCCTCGGAGTCCGGAAAAGAAGGTGCGCATTCGGTTGTTGCCAGCTGGAAGGGTCGGTGCACCGCGATCGCGCGGGTCGTCCCATCACAATGTCGGCACGCGCAGAGTGCAACGTGACACTAATAGCATTGGATATGGCTCACCTTGTCCCGTTTCCGGGTCGGCCTACCCCGCCCGCACGCCCGGTCGGTACCGCGATCAACGCACCGAGGATCCGACCGGATGTGCGGCGAGAAACTCCAGCATCCGCGCACGAACGGCCGCGGCCTGCTCCATATGCGGCAGATGCCCGGCCGAATCGACCACGAAGTACTCGATGCCGGGAATACCGTTCCGGACCACACTGGAGTGCGTGATACTCACCGTTGAATCCTGCAGGCCCCAGATGAGGAGCACCGGGACGCGCGTCGCACCGACGGCCGCGTAATGGGCGGGGTAGTTGGTGCGCGACGACGTGATCGCCGATCGACGGAGTGCGCGTCCGAACCCCCGGTACCGCATTTGTGGCCGGTAGCGATCCACCCAGTCCGGCCAGCGGTCGGGGTGCAGGAAGTCTGACAGCTGACCGTCGGCCGCCTTCGGCGCCTGCATCACCTGCCAGAACCAGGCGCCTGCCACGGGTGTCGTCAGAATGGCCGGGAGTCTGGAGGAGACGGCGGCCGGATCGATCAGCGTCAAGGTACGGACGCGCGTCGGGTGCGTCGCGGTGAAGTGCCCTGTGACGTAGCCACCGTACGAGAGGCCCATCAGGTCCACCGGACCGCGAACGCGCAGCGAATCGAGCAGCTCCGAGAGCTGGCGATCGTACAGCGTACCATCGTAGGGCACATCCGGTCGATCGGAGAGCCCGCGGCCGAAGACATCGTACCGGATGACGCGGTATCCCGCCGCCGCCAGTGCCACGCTGGTCGAGTCCCAGATGTAGTACGGCACGGAGAATCCGTGCACGAGGACTGCCACACGGCCGGAGTCAGGACCGCTGGTGTCGTAGTGGGTCACGCCGTCGGTGAGGCTGACAAAGCGACCGGGGGCACCGCGGCGTGCGGCGTCATCCAGCGCCGCCATCTCGGGATTGCGCAGGCCGTAGATGCCCGCCGCTCCGGCCACGAGAAGCAGCACCAGCACCAGCAGGACGCGCGTAATTCGGAGCATCGGATCAGTCGGCGAAATGGAGGGTGGCAACGCGGCGCGTGCGACGGGCCGGGAGGGGCATGGTGGCGCGCTCCGCGTAACTTACCTGGCGGTTCGGAACTGGCCCTGCCACCTGTGGATGGTATGCGATGTCGAGTGACACTCCCGGGAGTGACGAGGCGCGGGAGCGGCGGCTCGACGCGCTCTGCGTCGAGGGCTGGGCGCTGTTCGACGAGTTCGATCGGCGTGTGCGCGACCGTGAGTTCCATCCATTCGTCGCGGCCGACTACGAGCTGGTACGGGCCGCGCTGGTCCGGTTCCGGTCACCCGGCGCCCGGTTCCTCGAATGGGGCTCCGCCACTGGCGTGATCACGATCATGGCCGACCTGCTCGGATTCGAGGCGTTCGGAATCGAGCTTGACGCGAGCCTCGTCCGACAAGCCGAGCGACTGGCCGCAGGATTCGCCTCGCGTGCGCGCTTCGTGACCGGAAGCTTTCTGCCGGCGGGATACAAGTGGCGGTCGCCGGTCGCCAACGAGTTTTCCGCCACCACGGGCGAAGGGGCATCGGGGTATCTCGAGCTGGGCATGGCCCTCGACGATTTTGACGTCGTCTTCGGCTATCCCTGGAGCGGCGAGGCGCCGATGATGCTGGATCTGATGCGACAGTTCGGTCGCTCGGATGCACTGCTGCTGATGCATGACACGACCGCCGGCGTGCAAGCGTACCGTCGGGGAAAGAAGATCACCGCGTCTTCGTAGCACGGCGCGACTATCCACACGATGGCGTCAGCCTGCGTCCGCGGCCAACACCGCGTTCAGCAGCACATCCGCGCCACGCACGATGTCCCCCGGCCTCGAGAACTCCCGCGGCGAATGACTGATGCCGCCCACGCTCGGGATGAAGATCATCCCCATCGGTGCGATCCGGGAGATTTCCTGCGCGTCGTGGCCGGCTCCGCTCGGCATCCGCATGTGGCTGAGCCCCAGGCCGATCGTGCTCGTCGTGATGTATTGCATCACTCGCGGGTCGGCGATGGCGGGTTCGCTGTTGACCAGGGAACGAAACACGAAGGTCGTACTTGTGGCCGACCCGATCTCGCGTCCGAGTGTCTCGAACGAGGCATTGAACTTCACCAGCGTCGCTTCGTCGAGATCGCGCAGGTCGATGGTCATCACGACCTCGGCGGCGATGATGTTGGCGGTGTTCGGTGACGCGACCATGCGCCCAACCGTCGCCACCTGGCGCCCGGGCACCGCGCGAATCGCATCGTGGATGGCGACGGTGAATTTCGCTGCCGCGAGCAGTGCATCCTGCCGTTGATCCATCGGTGTGGCACCGGCGTGATTCGCCGCACCGCTGATCGTGACCTCGATCCATCGCAGCCCGACGATGCCTTCGACGACGCCGATCTGCATTCCCGCCTTCTCCAGAATGCCACCCTGCTCGATGTGCAGTTCGATGTAGCAGGCGATCTCGCCCCGTTGTTTCACGGCGGTCGCCAGCTGTGCGACGCTCCCCCCTGTGAGTCCGATGCCTTCGCGGATCGTGCTGCCGGAACGCGCAGTCTGGTCGAGGTCCGCGTCCGTCAGCGCGCCGATCGCCAGCTTGCTGCCGATGGTGCCCCCTTCCTCGTTCTGCCAGATGACGACATCGAGGGGGTGCCGCAGGCGGATCCGAGTTTCGAGAAGGGTGCGTCCGACCTCGATGGCGCCAAAGCTGCCGACGGGACCGTCAAAATTCCCTCCATTTGTAACGGAATCGACGTGAGATCCGATGAGGATCGTTGGGAGCGACCCCTTCGTGCCGGCAATGCGCGCGAAGATGTTGCCACCGGCATCGATCCGGGGTGTCAGCCCAGCCTGTCGCATCAGGTCCAGCGTGAAGGCGCGTCCGGCGAGATCGGCCTCCGAGTACGCCACCCGATTGATCCCGTCGCGCGTGCGGCCAATCGAATCGAAAGCCGTCAGCCAGGCAGTGAGTCGTGCGCCGTTGACGTGCCGGCTGGTGTGCCGGCTGGTGTGCCGCGGTGCCCGGGCCGCGAGCGGCAACGCCGCCAGAGCCGCGCTCTGGTGCAGAAAGTCACGTCGATTCATCGCAGGAGGGAGGCGAAGGTGAGGCAGGGCTATCTCCGAAGGTGTGCGCTCCGCGTTCGCGGCAGCCCACGACAATCCAAAGGATACCGGTAGCGTCAAAGGGTGCACCTCGCCATTCTAGCTCTGGTCATTCTTCATTTCCCCACAACACTCATGTCAACCGATCGCGAGTCGTCCATGTCGCCGCGCCTGGGCCGGGTTTCCGTCGCGCACGATGCGCCGGCGGGGCTCGTCGTCTTCCTGGTCGCGCTGCCGCTCTGCCTGGGGATTGCCCTTGCGTCGGGCGCGCCACTGTTCTCCGGCGTGATCTCCGGCATCATCGGCGGGCTGATCGTCTCGCTGCTCTCCGGCTCGTCGGTCAGTGTGAGTGGGCCAGCGGCCGGTTTGGCCGTAATCGTCGCGACGGCAATTCAGTCGCTGGGATCGTTTCCGGCATTCCTGCTGGCGGTGCTGGTGGCCGGTGTGGCACAGGTGACGTTCGGTGTGCTGCGCGCCGGGCGTATCGCGAACTACGTGCCGAACGCTGTCATCAAGGGTATGCTCGCGGCCATCGGGGTCGTCATCATCCTCAAGCAGATTCCGCATGCGCTTGGTCGCGACAAGGGCTACGAGGGCGACTTCGACTTCTTCCGCTCGGCGGACGGTGCGTCGACGACACTCTCGGATATCGCGGACGCCGTGGTGTCGGTGAATGGGGAGGCGATCGTCATTTCGATCGTTTCGCTGGCCATTTTGCTGGCGTGGGAATCGTCGTGGGTAAAATCGCGAAAATCGCTGGCGATGGTCCCTGGGGCACTCATTGTCGTGGCGGTCGGCATCACGCTCAACGAGCTCTTTCGTACCTTCTCGCCAGACTTCTTCTTGCGGGCGGAGGACGGGCATCTGGTGACGCTGCCAGCCGGCGGCCCGGCGGAGTTGCTGGCGCAACTTGCCAGTCCGGACTGGTCGCGATGGAACGACCGCCGCATCTACTCGACCGGACTGACGCTCGCGATCGTTGCCAGCATCGAATCACTGCTCTCGCTCGAAGCCTCGGACAAGCTGGACCCGCAGCGCCGGATTTCCGATCCGGACCGTGAACTGATGGCACAGGGCGTGGGGAACATCGCGGCCGGCCTGCTGGGCGGCCTGCCGGTGACCGCCGTGATCGTGCGCAGTTCAGCCAACGTCTACGCGGGCGCCAAGACGCGGTGGTCGGCATTCATTCACGGCCTGCTGCTGCTGGTCTGCGTGGTCGCGATACCCGGTCTGCTGAATCGCATTCCGTTGGCCAGCCTTGCAGCCGTCCTGCTGATGGTCGGCTACAAGCTCACCAAGCCGGCGCTGTACCGGGATTCATGGAAGGCGGGCCTCGATCAGTTCCTCCCGTTCATCGTGACGGTCGTTGCGATCGTCTTCACCGACCTGTTGCTCGGCGTGCTGATCGGTGTCGTCTTCGGCGTGATTTTCGTGATCCGGACCAATCATCATTCGGCGTTCACGCTGGTGAACCAGGAGTCGATGTACCTGCTGCGGTTCAACAAGGATGCATCGTTCGTCAACAAGTCCGAGTTGAAGACCAAGCTGGCATCGCTTCCGGCGCAGTCGAGCCTGATCGTCGATGGGACGCGGGCCATCTTCATCGACAACGATCTGTACGACGTGATCAGCGACTTCACTGAAGGCGCCCGCCACCGTCAGATCTCCGTCGAATTCAAGCAATTCCACGATAAGTCGCAAAACTATCGCAAGCGGAGACGGACGAATGGAGTCGTATAAGAAGCTGCTCCTGGCCAACAAGGCATGGGTGCAGGACAAGCTCAACGTCCGTGAAGACTACTTCCGCCGTATGGCCGACGACCAGAAGCCCGAGTTTCTCTGGATCGGCTGCTCCGACAGCCGCGTGCCTGCCGAGGACGTGACCGGCACCGAACCTGGTGAGCTGTTCGTGCACCGCAACATTGCAAATCAGGTCATCCACACTGATTTCAATATGTTGAGCGTTTTGCAGTATGCGGTCGAGGTGCTCAAGGTAAAGCATATCATCGTATGCGGTCACTACGGGTGCGGGGGCGTGAAAAGTGCGCTCTCGCACAAGCACCTCGGCCTCATCAACAAGTGGCTGCGCAGCATCAAGGACGTGTACCGCATCCATCGCCACGAGCTCGATGGCGTGGCCGACCCGGAACGGCGCCTGCGCCGGCTGGTTGAGCTGAATGTGCAGGAGCAGGTCTGGAAGCTGGCCGAAACCTCATTCGTGCAGCACGCATGGCAGACGCACCACGACATCCATCTGCACGGCTGGGTATATGACCTTCACACGGGGTATATCAACGACCTGCTGATGCTCCCGCCGGGCACGCACATCGACGACATTTATCAGATGCAGTTTGACGACGTCAAGCCCGACTAGTGGGCGGTGGCGTCTGATCGAGCCCGGTGCACTGCACCTTCCCACAGTCTCTTCGTCCTGTGCGCGTCAACGTTCTGGCCCGTCGCATCCACTATTGGGTGGCGCTTGCGATCGCCGTCCCCGTCGCCGTGATCTTCGGCACCGGCATGCTGTTGCAGGTCAAGAAGCAGTGGAACTGGGTGCAGCCCAGTGAGATCCGCGGCACCGGCACCGTCCCCGCCATCAGCCTCGAGCAGATCCTGTTGTCTGTCCGCTCGGTGCCGTCACTGCAGGTCTCGGGCTGGGACGACATCAAGCGAATTGACCTTCGCGCGGACCGCGGGCTCGCCAAGGTGACGGTGAAGGGGAACTGGGAGGTGCAGGTGGATCTCGGCACCGGTGCGGTACTGCAGTCGCGATACCGCCGGTCCGACCTCCTCGAGTCGCTCCACGATGGGTCATTCTTTCTTGGTGATCTCACCAAACTGGGTGTGTTTCTCCCCAGCGGGATCGCGCTCTGTCTGATGTGGCTCACGGGGCTGTGGATGTTCTGGTTGCCATTCTCCGTTCGGCGCAAGCGCCGGCGAACACACGCCGCGCTCCTGAAGCGAGATGCTTCGTCCGCGCAGGGCTGACGGCCGAGTCGGCCCGAGAAGCTCTCAGGACGCAGCCGCAGAATGGATGGAATGACGATGTCATGCCGCTTCCTTGTGACCATCGTCGGACAGCGGATCGCCTCCATTGCGTGTCCGATGCGAGAATCGATCGGTACGGCCGCTCACGCGTTACTGGAGTACTGAGGATGATCACCTCCCGCCGATCCTTCCTCACCACGACCGGGACGATACTCGCCACCGTCGCGGAACTGCGTCATCTCACCGTGTTCGGGAAGCGGCCGGCGGCTGATCTCATCCTCCGTGGCGGCACCGTCTTCGACGGCACTGGAACTGACGGTCGCGAGGCCGACGTTGCGATCACCGCCGATCGCATCACGGCGGTGGGTCCTGCGCTGACGCAGTCGGCCAGGACCGAGATCGATGTGCGCGGTCTGGCCGTCGCGCCTGGCTTCATCGATATCCACTCCCATGGCGATTCGTCGCTGGCGGCCGATCCAAGAGCCGAGTCGGTGATCCGGCAGGGGATCACGACGATCGTCGCCGGCGCCGATGGCAGTTCACGCGCCACGGGCACCGCTGCCAACGGATTTGCCGCGCTGTTCGGGAGGCTCGACCGCCTCCGACCCGGTGTCAATGTGGCCTCGATGATCGGACTCGGGAGCGTGCGCGGCGAGGCCATCGGAAACACCGACCGATCGGCGACGGTGGCGGAACTGCGGGTAATGGTGGCGATGGTGGAGCGTGCGCTGCAGGACGGTGCCTGTGGTGCCAGCTCTGGGCTCGAATACACCCCCGGTGCATTCGCGCGACCGGACGAACTGATCGCGCTCTGCAAGCCGCTCGCGTCACGCGGATTGCCCTACGCCACACACATGCGCAACGAGGATGACCGCTTGCTGGACGCAATCGCCGAGTCGATCGCGGTGGCACGTGGCGCGGGCTGCGGCTTGCAGATATCGCACCTCAAAACGCAGGGCCCGCGCAACTGGAGCAGGCTGCAGGCGGCATTCGATCAGATCGAGACGGCACGCCGGGATGGTGTCGATGTCGCCTTCGATCGGTATCCGTATCTCGCCTATGCGACCGGTCTCACCAACCTCTTCCCCGTCTGGAGCCGCGACGGCGGAACGACCGCCTTCCTGTCCAGACTCCGCGGGCAAGGTACCGCCAACCGGATCGAGGCGGAAACGCTGGCAAAGGTCGATCTGATCGGCGGCTGGGACAACGTGCAGATCACCAGCGTGTCGTCGCCCACGGACCGCGAGGTGCAGGGCAAGCGCCTCGGCACATGGGCGCGGGGTGTCGGCGTGGAGCCGTACCAGGCGACCATCGCATTGCTCGAACGCAATCGCGGTCGCGTCGACATGGCGGGCTTTGCGATGAGCGAAGAGAACCTCGAACGGATTCTGGCGCATCCACTCGGCATGGTCTGCACTGACGGCGGCGCGTTTGCGCTCGAGGGCCCCACGCGACGCGGCAGTCCGCATCCGCGTGGCGCCGGAAGCTTTCCGCGCGTGCTGGGGCGCTATGTTCGCGAGCGCAGGATTCTCACGCTCGCCGAGGCCATCCGGAAGATGACATCGGTGCCCGCTGATCGGGTCCGACTCTTCGATCGTGGTCGACTCCTACCTGGTAACGCGGCGGACGTCGTGGTCTTCGATCCAACCCGGATTGCGGATACGGCGACCTTTGAACGGCCATTCCAGTATCCGAGGGGAATCTCGCTCGTGATCGTGAATGGAACTGTCACGCTGCGAGACGGGCAGCGGAGCCGCGCACACGCCGGACGGAGTCTGCGGAGCAATCCGGTTGCGGGTCGGTGACGTGGCGCTGGCATGCGCCGACACGTCACGCTCGTTTTCCTCATCGCCGTCACGGCCCGATCTGCCATGGCGCAGGCGGTCTCAACCTCGGGCGTCGAGCGCGACCTCGGCGCGGTGCTTTCCAGATGAGTATGGTGAGCACACACTCAGCTGGCGCCTCCGACGATGATGCTTGCGCTGCGCCGGACGACGTCAGCGTCCTTCTTGCTGCTACGGCTTGCCGCCCGTCATCAGCACGCCGTCAACGGATCCGAAGTCGTCGGCGGCCGAGGCCAGATTACTCGGCTGCTGCCACGGCCCATCGTTCAGGCGAACGGCCACGCGCCAGGTGCCCGCGCGTGGCGCGGTGCCACACTCGAACCGATGCCGCGCGCTGGGCCGACACTCGCGCGCTTGCCAGTCGGTGAAGTCACCGCGAAGCGAGGCGCGTGCCGCCGTCGAATTCTCTGCGTCCAGCATCAGGACACCGTTGACAATCATCAGCGACGGGCCGCTCCGGCGCGCTGGCGCCGGTCGACGCAGCAACTGTGCGCCGCTCAGCCGCATGCCCAGCAGTGCCGTGCGCCCCGATGGGATGCCGGCCCGCGCGTCGGGGAGCCGCTCTGCACCACCGACGAAGAGCGAAATTCCGCGCGACGTCTGGAACGTGAACGAGAGTTGTGGTCCGGCCCGGGTTCCGCTGACGCCGCGTTCCACCATCCGAAGCGCCAGTGACGCGTCGGTTCGCAGCCGACCGCGCTCCCAGATCATTCGCGGCGTGACGTCGAGCGTCTGAACCCCGAGCGTCACATCTGACGCTGACTCGAACCCAAGTTGCTGCCGCAGTGCCTCGGGTCGTCTGGCGTCGCTCAGCATGGCATCGGCGGCGAAGAGGAGCGACCCGCGGCTGTGCACCGCGCTCACGCCGAGCTCCATGTCACGCCAGCCGTCACCCGCGTAGCGCAGCTGTCCAGCGCGCGCACGCGCCATGACGGTTGTCGCATTCGAGCCACCGCGCCACTCCGCGCCGAGATCACCGTGAACGGTGGGAAGCAGCCCGCTGGTCTTGAGGAGCTGCCCGCTGCCGATCAGTCGGACGTTCCTGAAGGCCGGTGAGCGGATGTAGCCGCCTCCGAGGAACGATTTCCAGATCGGGGTGCCTGTCGCGAATACCGCGTCGCCACCAATCGTCATGTCGCGTGCGGTGAGCTGAGCGCCAGTCGAGAGATAGAATGCGGCGCCGCTGCGCACTAGTGGCTGCTCGATGGCAGCGGCGCCGGTCTCGATACTGCCACTGATGCGCGCGCGCTGCTGCGCGGCGAGTGAGCCCACGCTGAGCGCAGCGAAGACTGCCAGAGCCTGCAGGCGCACGATCATGATCGCGCGCGACATGTCAGGGCTTCGCGCCGGTATTGGTGATCCCTGGTCCTC
>CAYMQV010000047.1:0-24483 GCA_964392395.1 uncultured Gemmatimonadaceae bacterium | reverse complement strand
GAACAAGGCGGCACCGGCGAAGGGCAAGCCGGTGAAGAAGAAAGGCCGCTGAACCGATTGGATGTTCTGGTCGGTGACGTCAGTATGGCGTCACCGACCGACATGATCGAAATCTGCCGTTCATGATGACCGGCGAGAGGGAGCCTGCTTCCTCTCGCCGGTCTATCTTTCTGCGTATGCCTGCTCGCGATCAACAGATTCTTGATGCCGTTCCGCTGATGATCTTCGCGACGGACCTAGCTGGCACGGTGCTCATGCAGAACCATCCGGCCACGATTCACAACCCGCGCGACACGATTGGGAAACCGCTTCACCATGCGCTCGGCGACGCTGATCAAGCAGAACAGTGTACCCGGGCCTACGCCGCCCTGGCTGACCCCACAGTCCCCCTCGTTCGCTGGGAGTTCGCGCCCGGCAACGATGAGCGGGTGATGCTGCTGCAGATCACGCGGTGTCTCGAGGTTGGCGTCCACATCGGCTTCGTCGCCACCCTGTCCGATGTCACCGAATCGCACCGCGCCAGAGAAGCGCTGATCTCGACTGGGCTCGCGCTCGCCAGCTCGATCGATCTTCCTCGCGTCTACCGTGAGGTGGCGCAGCAGCTGCAGCGGGCCGTCCGTTGCGACGCCTACATCATCGCCGTCGCAGACGACGACACCTTGGCCCTGACGGCGGTACAGTCTCGCGGCTACGACGATGCTCCCGCCGCCGTCTCCATGCGCCTCCGTCCGGAATGGTTGGAAGCGCTCGCATCCGACCGCACGATCGTCCACCGCAGTGCGCCCGTCGGTCGTGAAGTCACCGCACCGATCATCAGCCAGGAGGGAGTGCTTGGTGCGATCACCGTGCGCCTCACGGAACTTGAGGCGACGTATGAGCTCGCCGAAACACAGCGTGTACTGACGGCCCTCGCCGCCCAGACGGCGGCGGCGATCGACCGCGCGTTCCTTGTCAGGCGCGTGGAACAGAAGCGACGCCTCGAAGCCATCGGCGAGGTGGCGGCCGGCGTCGCACACGAGCTGCGAAACCCGCTGTTCGGCATTTCTGCCGCTGCACAGTTGCTGCGCGCTCATGGGCGCGACGACCCCGCAGTGGTGCGAAACGTCGAACGGATGCTTCGCGAGGTTGATCGCCTCAACACCATGCTGTCGTCCCTGCTGGTGTATGGGCGTCCGCAGCCCCTTCAGCGGTCCGATGGGGATCCTGATGATGTATGGGATGACGTCATCGAGTCCAATCGCGCACGGCTGGATGACGCCGGGCTGACCGTGATCCGCGCGCGGGCGTCTGCGCGCGTACGCCTGCCATTCGATCCAGCGCAATTTCGACAGGTCTGTCTCAACGTCCTCGGCAACGCCATCGATGCGGCGCCGCGCTCGAGTGCCATTACGCTGCACAGTGGTCTGCTGCCGAACGGCGCCTGGCGCTGCCGGATCCAGAACGGTGGCGCGCCCATTCCGCCAGAGGCACTCCCGCGGGTCTTCGAAATCTTCTTTTCGCTGAAAGGTGGCGGGACGGGTATCGGGTTGGTGCTGTGCCAACGGATCATCGAAGAGCATCAGGGAACGATCAGCATCGAAAGTCAGGCGGAGATGGGCACCGCCGTGACGATCGTACTGCCTGGGGGTGGTGTCGCATGATCGCCGGGACGCTGCTCATTGTCGATGACGATGCAACGGTCCGTGAGACGCTGAGCGAGTTCTTCGAGCAGAGTGGCATGCTGGTGCTGACAGCGGCGTCGGCGGCGGAGGCACGGGACGCGGCGAGGCAACATCTCCCGGATGTGATCGTACTGGATCTGCAGCTTCCTGACGCCGCCGGGCTCGGACTGCTCGACGCATTGCGAACGGACGATCCAGACAGCGCAATCATCATGCTGACCGGCCACGCCGATGTGCGTACGGCCGTCGGTGCCATGCAGCGTGGTGCGCTTGACCTGCTCGAGAAGCCACTGCACCTGGAAACGCTGCGGGAGGCCGTGGTTCGCGGGCTCGATAACGTGCGCTTGCGCCGAGAGGTGGCGATGCTCCGCACTCGTGGCTCGAGAGGCACGCGAACGCCAGACGCGGCATCGCAGCCATCGTTCGAGAGGATGATCGAGCTTGCCGCGCGGAATGATGACGCGCCCGTCCTCATTCTCGGCGAGACCGGCACCGGCAAGGGATTCGTTGCCCGTCGGATCCACGACCAGTCGCGCCGCGCCAGCCACGCATTCGTCGAGGTCAATTGCGCCTCCTTCTCGACGACGTTTTTCGAAAGTGATCTGTTCGGACACGAACGTGGCGCATTTACCGACGCGCGCCAGTCGAAGCGCGGCCTGCTCGAGGTGGCCGCGATGGGCAGCGTGTTTCTCGACGAGATCGGTGAGCTGGGCCTCGATGTCCAGCCAATGTTGCTCAAGGTGATCGACGAGCAGCGTTTTCGTCGGCTGGGCGGCACCACGGAGTTACGCAGCGACGCTCGCGTGATCTGCGCCACCAACCAGCCGCTGCAGACACGCGTGGCCGAGAAGCACTTTCGTGCGGACCTGTTCTACCGCCTGCAGGTGCTGACAATCGTCGTGCCGCCGCTACGGGACCGGCTCGACGAGCTGCCGCTGCTGGTCGCGGGACTGCTGCCACGCGGCGCGACGCTGACCCCGGACGCCAGGCGCGCGCTGGTCGCATACCATTGGCCCGGCAACATTCGCGAGTTGAAGAACACCCTCTGGCGCGCCGCGATTCTGGCGGATGGCGCGGCCATCTCAGCTGCCAACCTCAACCTCTCGGAGGAGCACCTGACCGGTCGAGCGGAGCGACGCGATCTGTCGCTCGCCGCGGCAGAGGCAGCGGCGATCGCAGTCGCGGTGGCCGCCACAGGCGGCAACCGTGCACGAGCTGCGCAGCTGCTCGGGATCGCGCGATCGACGTTGCACGAGAAACTCCGAGCTCGCCCAGAGGGGCCCAGCTGAGTCAGCGTGTCGCGAGGTTTGCATACGTATGAAAACCAGTCACGCACCCCGCGTAACTGTCCGACAATCGGACGATAGTGAAACAACAGAATTCATCACTTGATCGTAAGTTGTTGTTTTGCATACTCTTACTCGTACCTGTCTGATGGCACGTAACTCGCTCTGGGAAGTGTATGCCAAAAAGAATTCTGATTGTCGAAGACGAGATCTCGATACGGGAAGCCCTGGTTGACCTGTTCGCCTCGCCCGAAACCACTGTGGTCGCGGCGGCCACTCTCTCCGATGCCAAGGTTGCGATTTTCGCCGATCAGCCGCTCGACCTGATCGTGACCGACCTGAGGCTTGGCGGCAACCGCGACGGCGGCTTGCAGGTCCTCGCCGCAGCCGGACTCGTTCATCAGACGACGCCGGTGATCGTGCTGACTGCCTTCCCCGATGACGACAACCGTCATGCTTCGGAGCGGCTGAACGCCACCTATTTCCTTGAAAAACCAGTCGATCTCACCGTCATCGCAAGACTCGCGCTTGACCACGGCGTCCTCTCGGCCTTATCACCGTTCAAGTCATCTGGGCCCACGATGTCATGAACGCGAAGCGCGAAAAACGCTGCCATCACAGGATCAGTCGCATGGTGCGCTGAGCGGTCGCGGAGCGATTGAAATGGACCGATGAGCCGCCAGCATCATAGCAGAGGCTTGACAGTGACAGCGCGCTCGCATGTTCTTACCCAGTGCGCCATGTGCATTGCATGAGTCAGCGCCCGATCCTCGTCCGATACCTGCCGCATGACCGATTCTCCGGTCGCTCTGCTCCGTGCCCACAGTCGGCACGCCCCTTGGAATGCGCGCGGTCTCGCTGCGCACGCCACCGCACTCGTCGATGCCGCCGGGTTCCGCCCCACGAACACCTCTGCGCGCGCGGCACCGAGTGCTCGCGCCATACGCTTTTACGTCGCCCAGCGATTGCTCGACCGGCCTGAAGGCGCTGGAACCACCGCGACGTATGGCTATCGACACCTGCTCCAGCTGCTCGCGATCAAGATCCGTCAACGCGAGGGACAGACCCTCGAGGTGATCAAGAAGGAGCTCGCCGGCGTCAGCGGCGAGCAGCTCGAGCGCCGCGTCGCGACCGCCCTTGCCCCTGCGCTCTCTCACTCGGCCGATCTGACGGTTCGTCAGGATGACGCACAGCCGGTCGCGGAGTGGCGTCGCGTTCAGGTGGCGGACGGGATCGAGCTCCACGTCAGGACGGATACCCTTGGCGCGCGTGATGACGCCCTCGTGGCCATGCGCGATGCAATCCGGGCGGCGCTCGGTCGCTCGGAAGCAAGGAATTGACGTGGTGACTCCTGCCGAGGAGCTCGCGGCCATCAATGGCGTGAATGCGGCGGCGCTCACGCGCAGCAGTCAGGAGGCTGGTGGAGGTGGCGCGGCAAGCAAGCGTCGCGCGGCAAGTCGTCTCGTCTATCTCGATCGTGCACTCGAAGCGCTGCCCCTCTTCCGTCTCAGCGATTCGAACGAAGAGGGTGCTATTGCCTTCACGACGCCCGCTGGCGGACGTTGGCGCGTCTTGCCGGCGCCTGGTGATCGACTCCCTGGCACGTTCGACCAGGACGTGTACATCGAGCTGCTGTACCGCTACCAGGAATCGGGCCGGCCTGCCGACGGTGTGCTGACCTTCACGCTCCATGCGTTTCTACGCGCCATGGGGCGGCGTGTCGACGGACGGACCTACGAACAGCTTCGAGGCGCACTCGCACGTCTCGAACGCACGTCGCTCGAGAGCGCTGGTGGCTACTGGGACGCGGCGAACGGCAAACCCCTCGACGGCGCCTTCACACTTCTCAGCGCCGCGACCGTCGATCGCCGACGTGCCGCCGACCGCGACCAGCTTTCGCTTTTCCCCAGCGTCACCGCCGCCGAGCCCGGTGTCGCGCGCATCACACTCGCCCCGCAGGTGCGCAGCAACCTCGACGCCGGGCATGTGACGTCACTTCGCCTCGGTGGCTACTCGTCACTCCTCTCGCCGGTCGCGCGCCGGATTTATCGCTTGATCGCGGTCCAGCTCGCCGCGGGGGCTGACGGTCGCTGGCGCGTCTCACTCGACACCCTGGCCGATTTGCTTCCTCTCACGCAGCGATACCCGAGCCACATCCTGCGCGTGATCAAACCCGCCAGCGAAATGCTGGTCGCGGCCGGTATCGTCCACGCCGCCGAGGAAACGCAGGATGGCCGTTCGTGGTACATGGAGTACCGCTGGACGTGACGAAAGCGGTGCCGAGAGCGTAGAGATCGGTGTACGCTGTGTGCGCCGGAACTTGCGCCATAGGTTTCGGTATTGTAGCCGTTCGGGGAATTCCGACGACTGTCCTTTTCCTGCTGGAAGGTTTCCATGTCGAGTCCGCGTCGCGCCGTGTTCGGCGCTCTCCTCGTTGCAGTGCCTCTGGTCGCCGGCGGATTCGTCTGGCAGAATCGTGAGGCTCGCGACGGCGCCATGTTGTTCGATCAGGTGCTGCGACGCGTGTCGGAGCGGTTCGTCGATACCGTCGATGCGACCGCGCTGTATGAGAAAGCGGCTCGTGGGCTGATCACGCAGCTCAATGATCCATACACCGTGCTGTACACGCCGAAGGAGTACGCCGCCTTCACGCAGGGCACCAACGGCCGGTACGCCGGCGTCGGCATGCAGATCGAAGATATCAAAGGACGCATCACTGTGGTGAAGGTTTTCCCCAACACGCCGGCCGCCGGTGCGGGGATTGCAGAGGGTGATCAAATCATGATGATCGACTCGGTGGCCACGCGTGGTTGGGGCACTGACTCAGTGTCGTCCAAGCTCAAGGGAGACCCCGGCACCCGCGTTCGCGTGCGGTTCAATCGCCCTGGTGTGACAGATCCGATCAACGTCATCTTCACGCGCGCCACGATCCACATTCCAGCCGTGCCCTTCGTCACCATGCTCGATGGCGGCGTTGGCTACATTCCGGTGCAGGGATTCAACGAAACGTCAGCCTCCGAGACAATCCGCGGCATTCAGCAGCTGCAGCGCGAAGGCATGAAGTCGCTGATCCTCGACCTCCGAGGCAATCCCGGTGGCATTCTCGACGAAGCGTTCGTCATGAGCAATCTCTTCCTGCCAAAGGGAAAGGAGATTCTCAGCTATCGCGGCCGCGCTGAAATGAACCAGGAATTTGTTGCGCAGGACGATCCGATGCTCCCCAACATGCCGATGGTGGTGCTGGTCGATGACGGCTCGGCATCGGCCTCGGAAATCGTGGCAGGTGCCCTGCAGGATCACGACCGTGCGCTGATCGTGGGCACCACCAGCTTCGGCAAGGGATTGGTGCAGTCGCTGTTCCGCCTCGATGGCGGCTATGCGATGAAGATGACGACGGCCAAATGGTTCACGCCGAGTGGTCGCTCGATTCAGCGTCCGCGGAAGTTTCTGAATGGCCGCTTCGTCGAGGATGAGGCTCCCGATTCGATGGAAACCGACAGCGCGCGCAAGGCACGCCCGGCCTTCCGCAGTGACGCAGGCCGGGTGATCTACGGCGGTGGCGGCATCACCCCTGATGTCACCGTGCGTCCCGACACGCTCACCACGGTCGAACAGAAGGCCGCTCGCCAGATCGCAGGCAAGATTCAGGAGGCGTACTCCACCTTGTCGCAGTTCGCAGAAGAGCTCCGCCCCCAGGTGAAGTCTCCGAACTTCACCGTGCTGCCGGCGTGGCGTGCCGAGTACTTCCGTCGTATCTCGGGTGCCAAGGTTCCTGTGGATTCTGCGACCTACTTCGCGGCGACCGGCTATGTCGATCGTCTCATCGGGAATCGCGTCGCGAAGGCGGCGTTCGGTGACTCGACTGTCGCCAAGCGGCAGTTCGGCGAAGACACGCAGATCCAGAAGGCGCTCGAGCTGCTGCGCCGCGGCGGCACGCAGCGTGATCTCTTCACGATGGCCGGCGCCGCATTCCCATCCACCGCCAAGCGTCCGTAGTACCACGGACGGACGGCAGAACGGCGTTGCGAATATCTTCTTGGGGGGGCCGGACACGATGTCCGGCCCCCCGCTCGTTTGTCACCTCACCTCTGTTGTCATGCACACCGCCCGTCGCGTCGTCTCCGCCACACTGCTCGCCGCGTTCAGTGTCGCCGCCGCCTGTACGTCGAACGCGTCACGCAACGCACCAGCGCCGGAGCCCGGGGTCAATCTCCCGCGGCCCGTCGATCCGACAGAGCCACATCTCGCCAACATCCGCCAGATCACTGACGGTGGCGAAAATGCCGAGGCCTATTTCAGCCGCGACGGAAAATGGATCACGTTTCAGTCCTCGCGAAACGGACGGACCTGCGATCAGCAGTTTGTGATGCGCACCGATGGATCCGGCATTCGTCGCGTCTCCAACGGCAACGGCAAGACCACCTGTGGATGGTTCCTGCCCGGCGGCGATCGCCTGTTCTTCGGTTCGAGCCACCTGCATGACAGTCTCTGCCCACCCAGGCCCGATCCGTCCAAGGGCTACGTCTGGCCGCTCGACAAGTTCGACATCTTCACCGTGAACCGCGATGGCAGCGACATGCGCCGGCTCACGAACTATGACGTGTATACCGCCGAGGCCGTCCTCTCTCCAGACGGACGAACCATCGTCTTCACATCGCTGAAGGACGGCGATCTGGAGATCTACACCATGAACGTCGATGGCACCAACGTGAAGCGTCTCACTACGACCCCAGGCTACGATGGCGGTCCATGGTGGTCGCCTGACGGCTCGAAGCTCGTCTATCGCGCGCACCATCCGAAGGATTCGACCGAGCTGCGGCAGTATCGCGAATTGCTGTCGCAGGGCATGATCCGGCCGAGCAAGGTCGAGCTGTACGTGATGAACGCCGACGGCAGTGAGAATCACCAGATCACGACGCTCGGTGGCGCGAACTTCGGCCCCTCGTGGACTCCCGATGGCAAGCGGATCATTTTCTCGTCGAACCACAAGAATCCACGGAGCGGTAACTTCGACCTGTTCCTGGTCGATCTGGACGGGAAGAATCTCGAGCAGGTGACGACCAACGGCGTCTTTGACGGCTTCCCGATGTTCAGCCCGAATGGCAAGCAGCTCATCTGGGCCTCGAACCGGTTCGACCAGAAGCAGACCGAAACCAACCTGTTCATCGCCGACTGGAATCCGTGACTGCAAACGGATGAGCTCGTCCTGAGTGCGACCGGGTACGGCCCCCGACAGGGGCGATTCGTCTTCTGTCGCAATCACGACGTTTTCCTGCCCCGGTCGAGCCATCCGTATTGCACGATGCCGTTCGACGACAGTCGCGACGCCGTGTACCGGACTCCTGGGTCGCGGGATTCTGGGTGGTGGGATCCTGCTCCGCCGGCGCAGGACCGCCTGTGACGCGGATGGCATGACCCGGCTCGACTCGGCGCCGTGTTGCCCTTGGGAGCGCGGCGCACTTCGTGACCGTCGTCCCTTCGCCGCTGGCGTGCGCTCCGCATCTTTCTACCCGGACTCACCTTCAACACCGGGATACTGCAATGGCGTGGATCGTTCCCCTGATCATCGTGCTGGTCGTGCTGTTCGTCGGCACGAGTTCGTTCAAGATCATTGGGCAGGCCGAAGTGATGGTGATCGAACGGCTGGGGCGTTTCAATCGGATCGCGCGCTCCGGCTTCAACGTGCTGATTCCGTTCATCGAGCGACCCCGGACCATCGATGTGCGTTTCTTCGGACAGGATGTCACCGGTGTCAAGCGCGTGACGAGTGGCTCGACGTCACGCATCGACCTGCGCGAACAGGTCCTGAATTTCCCAAGTCAGCCGGTGATCACGAAGGACAACGTGACCATCGACATCGATGCGGTGATGTACTATCGCGTGGCCGACCCCGAGAAGGCGACGTACTCGGTGCAGAACCTGCCGTTCGCCCTCGAAACACTCACGCGAACCGCGCTGCGCAACATTGTCGGCGAGATGGAACTCGACACCACGCTCACCAGTCGTGACGGCATCAACACCCGCATGCGCGAGACGATCGAAGAAGCGTCGATCGGCTGGGGGGTCGACGTCACCCGTGTCGAACTGCAGAGCATCGAGCCGCCGCACGACATTCAACAGTCGATGGAACTGCAGATGCGCGCCGAGCGCGAACGACGGGCGTCGGTCACCAATGCCGAAGCAACCAAGCGGGCGCAGATTCTCGAGGCGGAGGGCTCGCGGGAATCGCAGATTCAAAAGGCCCAGGGCGAGCGCGAAGCGTCCATCCTTCGCGCCACTGGCCTCGCTGAAGCGCGTCTGGCCATGGCTGCTGCCGAAGCCGAGGCGATCAGCCGCATCGCCGCCGTGCTGCCTGACGGCCAGGTCGCGATGTACCTGCTTGGACAGAAGTATCTCGAAATGCTGCCGTCACTCGCCGCGAGCAAAGGCAGCACCGTGTTTCTGCCAGCTGAAGCGGCCGGCATGATGGGTGCGCTCGGCGGGATCAAGGAGCTGCTGACGAGGACCAGCGGTGGGTCGAATGCGGAACCACCGAAGGCGGTGCCGTCGAAGCTGGCGCGCACGCCAGGCGACCTGCCACCGGGGCTCGGCGCCTGAAATGACGATTGTCTCCAAGGGGCGCGCCGAACTGATTGCCCGTGCTCAGGCCTGCCCGCGCTGCCGCGAGTATACGTACAAGAAGCTGAAGCTGCGTGCCGCGATCGACGGGGACCACATTCTCGGTGCGGCCTGGATCGCGGAGATGGTGTGCGGCGTGTGCGCCGCACACCTGCAACTGGCGCTTGAGAGTGACGGCGACGTGCTCTTCTTCAACTGACATTTCGCCCGCCCTCGGTTCCGGAGCGGATGACGGTGCGGCTTCCTGGCGCTAGGGCGCCGGTGGATCGCAGCGCATGAGCTCCGGCGGACGACTGTCGCAGGCGATCTTTTCGTTCATGCCACTCGAGATCGGACCGCAGGCCGTGGAATGCGCGGTGCGGGTCGCCTCTTTCGCATCCGGCCCGCTGGCACGCGAGCACTGCCGCTGTCCCTTGAACACGACGCAGACCTCGCAGGTCGCGAGCTGCGCGGACATGGTCTTGTTCCAGAACAGGGCCGCCATCCCTGTCAACAACAGCACGGTGATGATCAGATTCCGGTAACGCTTCATCATGGTCAGGGGAGATGCGTACAATTGGGAGGCGGAGGTACTGCTGCGCTCGGACGATGATACGCGCTTTCCTTCCCCTCGACAGGCTCGCCCTCCCCTGAGCACGTTTCGGCTCTGGTCCGTCAGATGCCGGCTCTCCCCGTTTTCCCCTCTGTTCATGCCTCCTCTGAATCTGCCCGGGCTCTCTGCCGGCGCCTCGGTCTCCGCCGAACTGCTCGTGCTGGAGCGGGTCGAGCGCTCCACCGGTGCGGGTGACCCCTTCTGGGTGCTCACACTCGGCAACTCCAGCGGCTCACTCCAGTCGGCGCCGATCTGGAAAGACAATGCGACCTGGGTCGACGGCGTGGAGAAAGGGCGTGTGGTCCAGGTACTCGGACAGGTGGATGTGTACGCCAAAACCGGCGCGCGGCAGCTCAAGATCACCGGGCCGGTGCGTGTGCTCCCCTCCGGCACCGAGCGCATCGATGAATTCCTGCCGCGGGTCGAGTTTGCCACCGAACGCTTGTGGGATGCGCTGGACAAACTGCGTGCCGGAATGAGCACTCCGCGCCTGATCGAGGCAGTGAATCTCTTCTTTGCCGACGATGCGTTCCGTAGTCGCTTCGAACGCACGCCGGGCGCGGTCCGCGGTCATCACGCGCGTCTCGGTGGTCTGTTGCTGCACGTCTGCGAGGTGGCGTCGATCGGTCAGCAGATGGCAAAGACGATGCGGAAGGCCAACGCCGATCTCGTGGTTGCGGGTGCACTCCTCCATGATATCGGCAAGGTCGAGGCGTACACCGTTGACGCGCGGGGACTGGGGTACGATCCCCGGAATCACCTGATCGGGCACGTGGTCCTTGGCTGTCTCATGTTCACCGACCGTGTCGGTGCCGCGAGGGCCGCTGGGACCTGCTCACTCACCGAGGGTCAGCTGACGGAACTGCAGCACATGATTCTCTCGCATCATGGTTCGCTCGAGTTTGGCAGCCCCGTGCAACCGATGACGCTCGAGGCGGAACTGCTGCATTGGGCCGACGAAGCGAGCGCTAAAGCCGACTCGATGGTCGAATCACTCGCTGACGCCGAGATATTCACGGCTGGAGACGAAGTGTCGACCCGCAAATCGTGGCAGCTCGATCGCCGACTCTGGCGGCGCCCATTTCGCTGGGACGAGGCATGACGCGCACGATCACTGGGTGTGCAACCTGATCGAGCGGGGCATCCGCAGGCGATCGCTTTCCGTCGAGTTGGAGTCTGCGTACTGGTACCCACCGGTCGGTTTCACGACGCGAGGCCACGCCACAATGGCAGAAGCCAGCTCGCGGTCAATTAATGGCTATTTGTCACACTGCCGATATGATCTTGTCATGCCAACTGACGGTTCCGACAAATGCACGGAGCTGCACGTTTGTTGGCGTACGCCTTGGCTATCTCGGTACCATGCGAACGTTGTGGGTCCGAAGACTAGAGCAATACGCCAGTTGAAAGCCAGCATCCCAACAGTGATTGATTCAAGATGGAATTCGTCCGGTCGATCCAGTCGTCGCCGTTCCAGATTCCCTGTCTGAACAGACATCCTTGCGGCTGGCGAGACGGGGAGAGACTGCGTACAAACGAAACCGCCCCCCTTCACTACCCCTTGCTTAGGTGGTTACAGTTCTGCCATAGCCCATTGGCTCAGGGCGCCCGATCTGCCAAAGGGACCACAATTTGGAGGGTACATGCGTAAGCCTCGGCCCGCGTCGTACAACCCTGCACAAGCGCTGAATCTCATCGCCAGCGATCGTACAGGAATTCCACTGGTCTGCCCGTCCTGCGCCTCGGCGCAGTTCGAGCGTGAACCTGCTCTAATGCCACCACCGCCCCGCAGCCATGTGACGCTGCGATGTGAAACATGTGGACGTGTTGCACGGTATATCGCAGGTGCCGCCTGACGCCGCTGCCAGAGGGCGCTGACAACTGAAAGCAGTTGTGCTGCCGCGGCGCTCGGGTTCAGTCCCGGCGCCGCGGCCTGTTTCATGCACATTAATGTGTGGATATCGCGTGCTGACACTTCACCGCTGGTGTGTCACTGCGCTGCACGAGAGACGGCTCGTCGCTCGCGCTTCAATGCAAGACCGGCGGGACGCGAGGAGCCGTAACATGGCACGGATTCAGGGAACGGTGAAGTGGTTTAACGATGCAAAAGGTTTTGGGTTCATCGCACATGAAGGTGGTCCGGACGTATTCGTCCATTTCAGTGCAATTCAATCGCAGGGCTTCAAGTCGTTGGCAGAGGGTGACAAGGTCGAATTCGAGATCGTGCAGGGCCAGAAAGGCGCACAGGCTGACGCCGTCACCAAAGTCTGATCGGAGCACCGTTCAACACGAAACGTGAAAAAGGGGCCGGCGATCTATCAGATCGCCGGCCCCTTGCTCCTTCAGCGCGCCTGATTCAGCGCGCGAGTTCGAACCGTACGCCCCGCACCGCACCGCGACGACGCTTCGGCGCGAACTTGTACAATTGTGCCGGACGACCGCGGCCTTCTGCCCGCCAGGCCTTGGTGGGCTCCACCAGATGTGCCGCGGCCAGCGAGCGGCGGAAGCTGGCTTTGTGCAACGGGCGCTCGAGCAACAACTCATAGACCTGCTGCAACTCGCGCAACGTAAAGGTCGTCGGCAACGCGTGGAAGGCGATCGGCTCGTGCTCTACTGCGTGCTTGAGAATCGCCAGTGTCGCCTTCAGCAACGCCTTCTGGCGCGGCGGCAGCACCGCCGTCTCCGCCTTCACCCACCCTTCGTCTTCGTGCACCGTGCCGTCCGGGTACACCGCCACGAACGCAATCGAGATCGGCGTGTCTGCCGGGTGCGTACTTTCCGAAAATGCACCAACCTGTGTCATCCACCGGGGGGACGCACCCACCGTCTTGGTCGCCAGAGATTTCGCGAGCGCGGGCAGCGCCTCGCTCGGAGCCTTGCTGACGCCGACGTACGGCAATGTCCGGGTTGATCCGCGTGCCTTGGCAGCACCGGCCGAGGTGCAGACGAACCATTCGCCGTCGCGCGGCGAGAGGAGCACCAGATCCAGCGAGAAGAGATTGCGCATACCCACGTTCGTCCTTCGCGCCCTGAGATCAAACACACTCGCGGTGAGTGGTTGATTGGCAGTCAGCGCGGTGTGGCTGCCACTGTTCAAAAAGGGGATGCCGACGATCGCCTAATGGCCAGAAATCGACATCGTGATCGGAATATAGCGATTGAACATCTGCAGTCCCAATATCCCTCGGGCTGCCGCCAGCTGTGAGGCCCGGCTCCCATTCCACGCAATCAGATACGATCCAACCTGCGGAAGCTGCCGACCAAGGTAGGGATTGCCGAATCCAATCACAATTAGCGGCTTGCCACGTGCCTGAATTGCGGTCACGAGAGCACCAAGGCCGTCGGGCACGCCGGCCGAAGCCTGATCCCACTGCTGCGCAAGATATGAACCCATCAGCACCACATCAGCAGAATCCACCAACGGGAGCACCCGCGCCGGATCGACGAACGGGTCATCCGGGTGCAGCACGACCGTCCGCACCCGGCCAGCGGTCCGGCCGAGCGCGGACGCGAACGTCGTCCCCGCCCCAAGATTCGTGCTTCGTGCAACAACAATATGAAGAATGCGCCGTGTCGCGGCCGTCGCTGACGTGTCCAACGGCAGCAACCGCAGTGTGTCTCGCACCAATGTGACCGATCGCGCAGCAATGCGCTCTGACAAACGTCGGTTTGTCGAATCACCGACGAGGCGCCGAACGCCGCTGAGGTCGACTTGCGCCCTTTGGCGAAGGCCAACGCTCACCTTCGCGAAGAGAATGCGGCGAACCGCGGCATCGATCCGGTCGCGAGTGATCCGGCCTTCGGTGACTCCGCCGATTACCGCGTCGATGGTCTGTGCCACATTCTCAGGCTGGATCAGTATGTCCGCCCCGGCGAGTACGGCAAGCTTCGCCGCTTCAACGGCCCCGTATCGATCCAGCACCCCGCGCATGTCCATCGCATCACTGATGATCAGACCAGTGAACCCCATCTCCTTTCGGAGCAGCCCGGTCAGCACGGCGGGCGACAGCGTCCCTGGCGCGCCGCTCGCATCCAGCGCGGGCATGCTGCCGTGGAATGTCATGATCGCGCCGACACCGGTGGCGATGCTGGCGCGAAATGGTGGAAGTTCGACCGTATCCAGACGCGCTCGCGAAGCGGTGACGACCGGCAGCGCCAGATGCGAGTTCACGTCCGTATCGCCGTGCCCGGGAAAGTGCTTGCCCGTCGCGATCATCCCGTGCTCCTGTACACCACGCACGAATGACGCGCCAAGTCGACTGACCCAACCGGGGTCTTGGCCAAAGCTGCGGACGTTGATCACCGGATTGGCAGCATTGTTGTTCACATCGAGCACAGGGCCGTACACGATATGGATACCGAGCGCTCGCCCCTCGACGGCAGTGGCCTGACCGTACTCGTACGCGAGCACGGTGTCCCGGGTAGCCCCCAGCGCCATCAGGGGCGGGAAGAGCGTCGCGCCACCAAGATCGATGGCATTCGGAAGGAAGTAGCCACCGCTGGCGCGAAAGCCGGCGCCCGCCTCGAGATCGGCGCCAATCAGCAACGGAATCCGTGAGAGCCGTTGCATTGCGTTCAGCTTCGCTGCCATCTCCATCGGACTGCCGATCGACATCGTGAACCCACCCACCTGATCCTTCTCGATCCAGCTGCTCAGCTTCGTCCAGGCTGAGTCAGTCGACGACACGTAGTCGGCAAACACACTGGGCCAGACCATCTGCCCAACCCGTTGCCGCAACGTCATCGCGGCCAGCGTCCGGCGAACCCACGCACTGTCCTCGGCGCTCGCAGTGCGCCCGCCGGGGCGCTGAGCCAAAAGCACCGCCGGCAGAAACAGCGCAACAACAGTGGTCGAGCGAAGAAAAGAGCGCATCAGTGACTGATCGTCCCCTGTTTGGTGACGTCGATCTCGGCGCTCTCGCCCGCCTTGAACAGGAAAGAACTCATGTTCTTGAGCAGGAACTGCCGAGACTGCGGGTCCATCACGTTCAGGCCGTAGTGGTTGATCAGCATCGTCTGCTGCTTCAGCCAGTCTGCCCAGCACACCTGACAGATTTCCGCCAACACGCGCTGACCAATCGCGCCAGGAAACGGAGGACGCTCAAAGCCGGCGCGCAGGGTACCGCAGCGGCTGCATGTCAAATCGGGCACGGCTCACTCGGGAAGGAGAATCATCGGCGGTTGCGCCAAGGGATAAGGAATAAAGATGATGCGGGCGAGCACCCAATGGCACTCGCCCGCCAGGGCCCGCAACACCTCTGACTGGATCAATCGCCGTTCGCGACCTGCGACGCCGGCGCCACCCCTCCGTATGCGTACTTCACCTCGGCCAGCCGGAGCCAGCTGAGCAGGGTGATGTACATCCAGCCGATATCGAATTCGAACCACCGATGCGAAAACTTGGCCGAGTGCGGGTCGGCATGATGGTTGTTGTGCAGTTCTTCGCCTGCAATCATGATGCCGAACGGAATGATGTTTCGGCTCGCATCCTTCACCGCATGATTGCGATAGCCCACGGCATGGCCGACGCCGTTGATGATGCCGGCCGCCCAGAACGGTATCCAGAGCATCTGGAGACCCCACACCATGCCGCCGACAAAGAAACCAAAGAGGTAGAGATCGACCGCCAGCATCACCAGAATGCCGAGCGAGCTGTGCCGTGTAAGCAGATGCCGCTCCAGCCAGTCCGAAGGGGTGCCCTTGCCGTACTTCTCGAGTATTCCCGGCTGGCGCACCGCGTTGCGGTAGAAGAAGGCGCCCTTCACCATGATGTTCCGCAGGCCTTCCACCACCGGTGAATGCGGATCCCCCTCGCGGTCGGCGAAAGCATGATGCTTCCGGTGACACGCCACCCACTCCTTCGTCACGGTCGCCGTGCTCATCCAGAGCCAGACCCGCATTGGCAACGACACGACTGACGAGAAGCGCACACCACGATGCGTCTGCTCACGATGCAGGAACAGCGTGACGCAAATGTTGGTCAGGTGCCCGGCGATCAGCACAAACAGGACGGGCATCCACCACTCGCGTGCAAGACTTGCAAACCCAGGCATCCGACTCAAACTCCTTCTCGGGGAAACGGGCCAACATTGCTGGCTCTGCCAACAGATGACGTTGCGGCAACGCACGCAGCGGAGCGCCGTGGTGCAAAATAGCCGCGAGGAGGCCCGATCGCCGGGCCGAGTGCCGGCAACGACCCACTCGAGCCAGCGCCGGCACCGGGCTACTCCCGGCCGCTCCTCCAGTGATACAATTCAGAATGGCGTGAGCCAGTGCCCGCAGTTTGCGCGATGCCGCGCCACTCGCGCCCTGGCATCAGCCGGCCGACACTCAGAGTCATGCTCAGCTTCCGGGTGCCAATGCTGTCCAGCGCCGTCGTGCTCCTTTGGCTGCCGACGACGGCTCTTGCTCAAAACGGCTCCGTCGCCGTCACCGCCATGGTTCAGTCGCTCCCCCTCTCGGTGGTCGACGTGACGCGTACGGCGGTTCCCGGCGAGCTCCTCGTTCGAGTTGCCGGGTGCGGCGCAGGTGCGATGACGGTTGACGCCCGAACCGCCAGCGGTACGATCCGGACGGCGCGCCTCGCACTGCCCGCCACCGGTGCGTGCCCAACGCGCGACATCAGGGTTCAGCTGTCGGAGCCGTCGATGACGGCCATCGAGTTCCTGGTGAGCCTTGATCAATCCGACCGGCTGCTGGCACCGTCATTCTCGCAGTTTGTCGTACCAGCCAGCGTGGCCCGGCACGGATCGCGGTCGAGCCTCGCCTATTGATGGATCGGCGTCAGCGTGATGGCCGGGATGCGCGCGGTTGCGCCATCATCGCTCGACGCCAGCGGCACCGTCTTTGACTCGGCGCGAAGGCCCTGCGACGCCAGCCAGCTGGCATCGACACGGATCGTGAGCAGTCCCGGGCGAACCCCGAACAGCACATACTCGCCGTCGCTGAACGATTCGGCCCGGGCGATGACATCACCGCGCTGATTGGTGACGACCAGCGGCACGGGGGGCAGCGACACGCCGCCCGGCCGATTCCAGGTGATCCGCCCCTCCACGACGCCTCCGGCGACGAGGGGAATGTCGAGCGGCTCGAACCGATTCGGTCCCGCCTCGATGCTCCGATGCGTAATGGTTGGAATCCAGAGCGGTGACGGCAGCGACGTGGAATCGATCACTACCGGCAGTGGCACGAATGGCACCAGATCCCACACGCGATACCGTCCGTCGGCGTCACTGCGCGCGTATCCCGTTCCAACCTGCACCATGACGCCAGGCACCGCTGGCTCGCCACCATCACGGAGTCCATTCGCGTTCCGGTCCAGAAACACGATTCCGGTAGCGCCGGTGCGCTGCAACGACGGCCCGGTGACGAACTGCGGACGGTTCTCGCCGCGGGTGATGAGTGCGGACCCCTGGACACTCTGGATTGCGTTTGATGATCCCCGGGACATGGTCGCCGACGTGTAGCTGCGCACGGCGCTCAGGTCACGGGACATCGTGAGGGTCGCGATCGGCCCACGCTGGCCCTGCTGGAACGCCACCCCCGCATCGACTCGAAATGCGCCGGGCAACGGCATCGCCAGCGTCACGGCCTCGCGCACCGCACGACCGCGTGCATCGATCTCACCGATCATGCGCACCAGCGCCGCGCCCAGGTAGCGCCCGCGATTGCCCTGCGGCAACAGCATCGCTTCGATGCCCGCCGCGCGCTGCGAGTATCCCGACCGCGATGACTGATCGAGCCGCAGATACGGCTGCAACCGCATGCCGGCCGTCTGTGTCCCGACGCCCACGCGCGCACGCAGCATGTCCCCACCGGTGTAGAACACGCTGCGGTCCACGCTGGCCTCCACTGACGTCTGGCGCGTGTCGACGGCGCGCCAGAACCCATACAGACTGCTCTGCTGACTGCGTCGCGCGGCGAGCAGCGGATCCAGCGGATCCTGGGCGAACCATTGTTGCTCCAGCGACAGGCGGAGTTGACGCGAGGGCTCGAGATTGAATGCGACTCGCGTCCGCGACTGCGCGGCGACGTCGAGCTGCACGGCAATCGCCGTCATCGGACTGCCCACGAACGACAGGTATGGCGCCTGACGCCACCCGACGGTGTCTCGGGCCACGCCGTCCACACCAACGCGCATCGTCCACCGTTCCGTCAGCCCGACGCGCATGTCGATGGTGCCGGCGGCAACGCACTGTTGCCGCAACCGGCACTGCGCAACGCTGACACCGTACTCGCTCCGATCACGCGGAAGAAGATCGGCGAGGATGCGCAGGTTCTCGGACAACGCGCGCGTCTGCCCGAAGGGACCGACGGCCAGCAGATCAACAGGATTCTCGCCGTACAGCACCGGCAGCTGGAGCTGGTAGCCACTGCCGCGACCCACCGTATCCACGGCCACCAGCTCACCATTGCGGTACGCCTCGATCGTCCAGCCAGGCGGCAGATCACCGCGGAGTGACTGCAGACCGAACAGCGCTGGCCGCACATACGGGGCGTTGGTCATCATCAGGCCGCGACCCAGGCGGGGCGTCGGGCCGCCCCCCAGTCCGTCGCCAAGGCGCAGTTGTGTCAGTTTGCGTCCATCGCGCCAGACACCGGTCCAGGACGCGAGGGTCGGCAGCCGCGTACCGCCGGTGACAGCGCCCGTACTCATCTCCAGGGATCCGCCGAGAACGTCCAGACCCACGGCCGTGGACCAGCCGAGGTCCCGTTGCGCGCCCGTGATCGGCACCGTGAGGGAGTAATCCACGACGGCGCCATCGGCGAGGGGACGCGCGAGGGGCGCCGTCAGCAGTTGCGTCGCCGTGCCCCCCTGTGTCAACAACCGGGAGTGTGCCTGCTCGCGCGCGAGGCGTCGACCCAGCGGCAGGGAATCGATCAGCGGCAGAGAGATGACGAGATCACTCCAGCTGACTTCGAAGACCGTTCGCAGCACGGATTGCAGCGTGACGACGTCAGCGGTCACTTCACCATCGGTGACGCGCAACGCACCGGCCGTGATGCGCAACGGCTGCACCCCGGTTCGCACGAGCATCGAGTCGGCATCGAAGATCAGCAGGTCGCGGGACGGCCATCGGCGCAATTCGACGCGCGACTTCGAGCGGACGACGACCTCCAGTTCCAGTGCGGCGGCCAGCTCCGCGACCGGCAGCCAGACGCGTTCACCCAGGCGTTCGGCCCGCACGGCAAGCGAGGCGGCCTGTCCGAGCCGAAGGTCGAGCAGGGTCGGCTCGATCACCGTCTGCGCACGCGCTGGTGCGGCGCGCATCGCGAGACTGAGCGCCGCACACAGGAACGCACGGAGACGAGCCTGCCGCACGATCAGCCGCCGCTCGTGGGCAGTGTCACCGTGGTCTCGGCATGCTGAGGCGGAGATCGGAGGAGCGTGCTCTGCGTGACATCCGGCCGATCCGTCGACAGGTCGATGGAGATGCGATACTGCCCAGGCGTGAGCGGCCGTCGATCGAACGCAAACCGTGGCGAGATCGACTGGTACACCGCCGTCTGCATCGTCTGCGACGCGATGGTGCGACCATCGGCCGCGTACAGTTTCACCGTGGTCAGTCCGATCCAGGCTGCCGTACCAGTCCGCTGCATCGGCGCGCGTACCACCAGTGAGTCACCCTCTGTCACAGCCGAGAGAACACCCAGTTGCACGCCGGTCTGCTGTGCGCCGTTGCGATAGTTCACGGCGATGATCGTGCGGACTTCGAGGGTCAGCCCCACCGACACGCTGGTGCTGTCGCTCGCCGATGTGGCAGGCAGTTCCGCATCCTTGGCGGCGATGATCAGCCGGGCCCAGTATTCGCCATCTGGCAGACCCACCGGTGGACGCGCGAGCAACCGGACGGTCTGTCGTTGATTCGGCAGCAGGATCAGCCGGCGGGGAAAGGCGTCCACGAAGCCAGCGGCGGACGGCACGGTGGAATCGGGTTGCTCCACGATTTCCAGCGTCAGATCGCCCGCTGGCGTCGTCGTTGGATGTCCATAGACGGCGCGAATGGTGATCTCCGACGCACGCGCAGATGGGTTGTAGAGTTCTATCGCACCCGACCTCGCGCGATTGCTCAGTACCACACCCTGTGGCGCGACGAGAATCGCTTGCGCACCTGCGCAGACCGGAGAAATGCCGATGAGTACTGCCGCCAGTGCAGGCAGCCAGCGCAATCCATGCGCCTCGCGGGGGAACGGGCCGGAGTCCATTCAGATACCGAGGTTGGTGATGGTGACGACGATCGGAGCGGTGTAGGCACCGACTGGCTGACCGGCGCGCGGCGCAGCGCGACCACCGAGGAAGAACGTGGCGCGGGTGGTCGTGACGAGTTGAAAGCGTGCGGCGCCGGCAGGATTGAACCGGATCATCGCGGCCGGGTTGGCCGCGGGAGCGGCTCCAGCGGCAGTCGTGCCGAACGTGATCGGCAGCGTTGTGCCGGCACCGGTCATGACGCTCGGCAGTGTGTAGCGAATTTCGAACGACGTGCCGATGGCGGCTTCGACCTGGATCTGCCCGCTGAGCGTGATCTGCGCGGCGTCAATGGTCGTTGGCACGCCTGGCAGCAGGAAGCCGAAGGACAGATTCTGAATCGGGCGAACGACGAGCGTCTGGCCCTGCGCACGGTGTGCGAGGGCCAGGAAAACGCCAGCGGCAAGCAGTCGGGCACGCACAAGAGATCGGTACATCGTTGCGGGTGGTCAGCGATGTCGGACAGCAGATCATCTCCAGGCACCCGTCGGCGCCCGGAGACAAAGACGAATCACAGTCCGGTGTAGGCGGCTGCGAGGACGATCGAACCGGTGTATGCACCGGCGGCCTGCGCGGCGGCGGGCACGACGCGGCCACCAACGAAGACGAAGAGATTGCCGGCCACGAAGTTCGAATTGACTGGCGTGCCGCTGATGACCGTCAGCGCAGTCGCGCCGGCCGTCACGTTGGTACCGTTGACGCGGACGTCATAGGTGTTGATCGGCATCGTGTTCGCGCCACTCGCCAACGTCGTCGGCAGCGTGAAGGTGAGGGCAACCTGGGACCCCAGGTATCCGGTCAGCGAAAAGCGACCACTGGTCGCGTCGCTGAACGCGATCGTTCTATTCACGCCCTGAAACACATTGCCGAATGCCAGCGGCGCCGTTCCGGTGACGGTGATCGGCGTGACGACGGTTGCCGTGGCTGCAATCGAGGCCGACTGGCCCTGCGCCGCACCGGCGGCGCCAACCAGCACGATCAGCGCGGTGAGGTGGCGGATGGATGCCATGGCTCAGCGTTCCTCAGAGGCCGGTATAGGCGGCGGCGAGCACGATGCTGCCCGTGTACGACCCGGCAAGCTGTGCGACCGCAGGCAGCACACGTCCGCCGACAAACAGGAAGAGGTTGCCCACCGCGAGGTTGCCGTTGACCGGCACACCGCTCGTCACCGTCATTGCCGTGGCGCCGGCAGTCACGTTGGTCGTGTTCGACCGGATGTCCCACGAGTCGATCGGCAGGTTGTTCGCGCCGTTGATGAGGTTCGTCGGCAGCGTGAAGGTCATAGCCACCTGTGACGTTCCGAAACCGGTGATGCTGAAACGACCGCTGGTCGCGTCGCTGAACGGAACCGTCTTGTTGACGCCCTGGAACACGTTGCCAAAGGCGAGGTTGGCGTTGCCGGTCACAACCAGCGGGGTCACGACGGTGGCGGTGGCCGACACGTTGGCTGACTGGCCATGTGCGAGCGCAGGTACCGAGAGGATGGCGGCGAGCGCCGCGAGTCGAGCAATTCGCATGGTGGTCCGAGAGTGGGCGGGATGGTGGCGTGGTCGCCGCACCGCCCGGTGCGCCAGCCACGGTGACTCGGCAACTTCGACCGAGTCTCGACGTTCTCTTCCATATCGTGGATCGTGCCACCGGCAAAAAAGACCGGCGCTGTCAAAACTTCTGACGGTGCCGGTCTGTACTTTTGCCTGGAATCGCGAAACCTGACGCGGCACAAACCGAGGTGAATGCTGGCTAAACCTTTATACAACAAAGAGTTGTACTGCAATCATCGACGCCGGATGTCGAACTGGTCCCGTCTCTTCAAAAAACGACCAGATCGAGCACGAGCTTGGCGTTGTGCAACCTCGCTTGCGAGGTGCGACAGAAACACGGCCACCTCGCGCGCAGGTATGTCGGCGCGGGTGACAGTGAAGAATGCGATCGATCGCACTCGGCACTACTCCAGGGTTTTGACCTCACCCACCAGTTTGGTCAGGCTGGCCTTCGCGTCGCCAAAGAGCATGCTGGTCTTCTCGTCGTAGAACAGCTCATTCTCGATGCCCGCGAACCCGGTCGACATGCCGCGCTTGAGCACGATGATGTGCCTGGCATCGGAGACGTTGAGAATCGGCATCCCGAAGATTGGTGAGGATGGATCCGTCTTCGCCGCCGGATTCACCACGTCGTTGGCACCAATCACCAACGCGACGTCTGCGGTCGCAAACTCGGCGTTGATCTCGTCCATGTCGTACATCCGATCGTATGGCACGTTGGCTTCGGCCAGCAACACGTTCATGTGACCGGGCATGCGTCCGGCCACCGGGTGAATCGCATACTTCACCTCCCCGCCTTTCCGTTCGATCAGGTCCGCCAGCTCGCGGACCGCGTGCTGGCTCTGCGCCACGGCCATGCCGTATCCCGGTACCACGATCACCTTCGATGCGTACCCCAGCTGCACCGCCGCGTCCTCGGCCGAGATACTCCGCACCGTGAGCCCCGCCGACGACTTCGCTGCCACGGCCGCACCGGCACTGCCAAACGCTCCGAAGAGCACATTGCCGAAGCTGCGGTTCATCGCCTTCGACATGATGATGGACAGAATGAAGCCCGATGCCCCGTCAAGCGCGCCGCAGATGATCAGGACGTTGTTACCGATGGCGAAACCCGTCGCTGACGCCGCGAGGCCCGCGTAGGAGTTGAGCAACGACACCACCACCGGCATGTCCGCACCACCGATCGGCAGCACCATCGTGATGCCGATCACGAATGCGATGCCAATCATGGTGAAGAACACCGGCATGTTCGTCGAATCGTAGAGCAGGTAACCAAAGCACCCGATGGCAGACGCGAACAACAGCAGGTTGACGAAGTTCTGTCCCCGAAAGGTCACCGGGCGACCGGTGATGAACTCCTGCAACTTGCCGAACGCCATGAAACTACCCGTCACGGTCAGGCTGCCGAACAGCACCTCGAAACCGAGTGCCGCCATCTTCGCCGCACCAATGGGGATGCCTTCATGATGCGAATGCCAGAACTCTGCGACGCCCACCAGCGTGGCGGCCAGCGCGCCGAACATATGGCTGAACGCAATCCGCTGAGGCATCGCCGTCATGGGCACGAACTTGCCCAGTGGATAGCCGATGATCGAGCCGATGATCAGACCGGCGATGATCCACTGGTAGCTCAGGATATCCTGGTGCCAGAGGGTGCCGACAACCGCGAGCAGCATCCCGACGGCCGCCATCTGCATCCCGCGCCGCGCCTCGGCGGGTTTCGTCAATCCGCGCAGGCCGAGGATGAACAGCACCGACGCCGCCAGATAGCAGCCCTGCATGAAGAGTTCACGCATGCGGCTTCCCGCCTGGCACGTCAGCCGGCTTCTCCGTGCGCTTGAACATCCCCAGCATGCGATCGGTGATGATGAAACCACCCACCACATTGGTGGTGGCGCAGATCACGGCAATGAAGCCAAGAATCGTGGAGACGGTGCCGAACTTTCCGCCAGCGGCAACCAGCGATCCCACCAGCGAGATGCCGGAGATTGCGTTGGTTGCCGACATCAATGGTGTATGCAGCAGCGGCGGAACCTTGGTGATCAGCAGGTACCCGACAAAGCCTGCCAGCACGAAGACGTAGAGCGAGATGATGAAGTTGCCAGTCATGTTCAATCCGATCGGGGTAGGCTCAGCGCAGTCGAATCTGGCCGGCATGCGTGACGAGCATCGCGCCCGTGATCTCGTCTTCCGGATCGACGACGAGCGTATTGCCTTCTTTTGACGTCAGGTGCTGCAAGAGTGTCAGTACATTGCGCCCGAACATCTGGGACGCGTGGAACGGCTGCGTTGCTGGCAGATTGCGCGGCCCCATGATCGTCACGCCATTCACGACCACATCCGCGCCGAACTCCGTCAGTTCACAGTTGCCGCCGGTTTCGGCGGCGAGATCCACGATCACGGCGCCGGGTTTCATGCGATGCACCATCTCGGCCGTGATCAGCCGCGGCGCGGCGCGCCCCGGAATGGCAGCCGTCGTGATCACCAGATCCTGCGACACGATGTGGGCGCCAATGGTCTCGAGCGTCCGGGCAGCGTC
>CAYMQV010000046.1:22165-24704 GCA_964392395.1 uncultured Gemmatimonadaceae bacterium | reverse complement strand
GAGTAAATGATGCTGCCGGCGGGCCGACTCGCGGCGCGCAACTGGAAACGGAGCTGGGATGTCAAACATCGAACTGCGCCTGACCCACGGGGCGCTTGCACGGGACGCATCCTCGCGCCGCTGCCGACCTGTGGGTGCTCCGTTGCCGCCCTACTGCAGCGGATTAGCATACGGAAGCCCAGCAAGGTACCCAGAAACCGTCCGCAGCCCAACCCGCGCCGCATGCCTGCCGAGTTCGCCCCCTCTCCGAACGTCGCCCAGCTTCGCCCCTCGGCGACCATCGCCGTCTCGACCCGCGCCAAGGCGCTCAAGGCGCAGGGCCGCCAGATCATCGACCTCGGCGTTGGTGAGCCCGACTTCGACACCCCCGATTTCGTGAAGGCCGCCGCCGCGCGAGCCGTCGCCGCGGGCCACACGAAGTACACGGCCACCGAGGGGATTCTTCCCCTGCGCGAGGCGATCGCGTCGCACGCCGCCGCGCGCTGGGCCGGCGCGGTCGCCGATGCCCCGGTGGCGGCCGACGTGGTCGTCAGCAATGGCAGCAAACAGACGCTGTTCAACGCCTGCTTCTGCCTCTTCGGGGCCGGTGACGAGGTGCTGATCCCGACGCCGGCCTGGACCAGCTACGTCGAAATCGTCGCACTGGCCAGGGCGACGCCGGTGGCGGTGCTGGGCGATCCGGCGAACGGCTTTCAGGTCACCGTTGCCGATCTCCAGGCGGCCGCCACGCCCCGCACCAGGGGGCTGCTGCTGAACTCGCCCAGCAACCCCACCGGGGCGACCTGGGATGCCGACGTGCTGCGCGAGATTCTCGCCTTTGCGCGAGCGCAGGGATGGTGGGTGCTCAGCGATGAGATCTATCGCCGGATCTCGTACGAAACGCCCGCCGCATCGGCGCTCGAACTCACAACCGATCGCTCGAACCTGATCATCGTCGACGGCGTGGCGAAGTCATATGCCATGACCGGCTGGCGCATCGGATGGGCCGTCGCGCCGCGCGCGATCGCAAAGTTGATGACCGACCTGCAGAGTCACACCACCTCCAACGCCGCGACGCCAAGCCAGTACGCCGCACTCGCGGCACTGACGGAGCGTGATGCGGCGGAAGAGAGCATCACCGCCATGGTTCGCGCCTTCCGCGCGCGTCGCGATGCCGCCCTGCTCCTCCTGAACGAGGAAGGCGCGCCACCATTCGTCCATCCGTCAGGGGCGTTTTACTTCTTCATCGATGTCAGCGCCATTCCCAACGGCGGCGACGATGCCGGCACCGTCTTCGCCGCGCACATGCTGGAAGATCATGGAGTGGCGATCGTGCCCGGAACGGCCTTCGGCACGCCGGGCTGGGTGCGCCTGAGCTACGCCGCTGCCGAAGCCGATGTCCTCGAAGCCATGCGTCGCATCATCGGTGCCTATCGTGCGATGATGTCGGTGCCCGCGTGATCACGACACACCTCCTCACATCCCGTCATTCGCGATGATCACGACGATCGTGCTGATTCAAGCCGACCCGATGACGATCCCAGTCACGGCCACGGCGTTGGCCGAGATTCATGGCGTGGGTGAGGTGTACTCGGTCAGTGGCGCATGGGATCTGGTGGCCATTCTCCGCGTCCCGCAACTCGACGACATCGCCACCGTGGTGACGGAAGAGTTCACCAAAGTGCCGGGTATCGTGCGGACGCAGACCCTCACCGCATTCCGCGCCTACTCGAAGAAGGATCTCGAGCAGGCGTGGGACCTCGGCGTGGAGTGAGCATCGCCGGACCGACCGTTGGTCGCGCGGTCGATGCCGCGCGAAGCGCTTTGCGTGCCTCGCTCGGCGATCGTGTCCGTACCGCAGGCCCCGATCGCACCGAAGCGCTGGCACAGGATGGAGCGGTACTGATGCAGCATGCAGCGGTGACGATCCTCGGCGGTGCGGTGCGTGTCTGCGATGTGCCGCCGCCGGCGCACACAACGTTCGAAGGCTTTCTGGATGGTATTCAGCGCAGCTCCACCATTGCCTATGTGGATGGCGTGCCGCTGTTGCACGGCACGGCGGCGGCGGCGATCCGCGATCGGGATGCTGATGGTCGCATGACGACATGGCGCGCGCCGCGGATCGATCACGCGATCTATGCGTCGCGTGTTTTGCTGGGCGACGCTACATGGGACGACGTCAGCGCGATTCTCGATGCGCGCGGCCAGTCGCTGTACGACAGCGACGATGCGCTCCCGGTGACGTCGCGCCACCCCTCGTCATTGCTGCGCCAGGCGCTCGACGCGCTCTCTCGTGTGCGCAATGACCTCGAGCGCGCCGTGGGTGATACGTGGTGCGATGCGCACCCCGAGCGACCGTTATACGTGGATGGCTCGGTGCGCACCAGCCACGCCATGATGCGCAGCCCCGGTGTGATTGGTGTCGTGAAGAGCCACGCCACGCTGTACGTGCCCGACGATGCGCTGGGGCTGGTCACCGCGCTCGGGGCAGGGCAGCGCACATCGGTCATCGTGGCGCTGGACGCCGCCGACCGGCCGCGATTCCTGACCTGGTATCTGC
>CAYMQV010000046.1:2666-22155 GCA_964392395.1 uncultured Gemmatimonadaceae bacterium | reverse complement strand
GTGCGGCGGGACGCGATCCGTTCTTCGGCCTGATTCGCGTGGAGTGCGGCGTGCGTGACGCGGACGCACGCGAGGCGGAGTCGCACGCCGATACTGCCAGCGCGTGGCTGCTGGCCGAGCGCTCGCCGATCGCGCGGCCCGATGCACGCTGGGATGTGATGCCGTATGCCATTCGCGACTGTGAAGTGTACCTGCGAGCGGTGGCCTGATGACGAGAAATTACCGTACCGTGATCGCTGAGAACGTGCCGTGCCCGGGAGTGATTCACCGATGATTGCCATTGCAGCCGACGACGTCCGCCGCCCGCTCGGGCGCGTCGTCGCAACCGAGCGGCGCCCCAATACGCCGCACGAGTTCCATTTCTGGACGGCGCTCGATGCCAATGTCGGTATCGGCACGATCGTGCGCGTCGACGGCACCGTGGTGGTGAACGGTCATGTGCCGCAGATCTACGGCGTCGTGATGGAAGGGCAGAGCTGGACCGACATGTTGTCGCCGCTGGATGATGTGCTCGGCCGCGATGGGCAGCCGGATGGTGGCCTGGTTGCAACCCAGCGCACCGAAATCCGGTTGTACACGGCCAGCGTGTTGCGCCACATCCCTGACGAACCGCTGCAACCGGTGCCGATGGGTACGGTCTGGCTGGCGGATGATCATGACATCGCGCTCGCATTGCGCATGGACGGCTACGTTGGTCGCACGGCCATCCCGGTCGGACTCTATCGCAGCGGCGGGACGGAGAGTCCGGTCTATCTCGATGCGGATTTCCTGCTCGGTCCCGAGGCGGCGCATCTCAACATCACCGGTGTCAGCGGCCTTGCCACCAAGACCAGCGCCGTCGAATGGCTGCTGCAGTCGATCTTCGCGCACTTTCCGGCCGACAAGGGGTCGGTGGCAGCGGTCTGCTTCAACGTCAAGGGGCCCGACCTCCTCTATCTCGATCAGCCGGCGGCGCTGGCCGCTGACGATCTGGCGATGTACGAGAAACTGGGCGTGCCAGCCGAGCCATTTCAGAACGTGCAGTACTACGCCCCGTATGATGCAGCACTCCGCGGCCTGGCAACCATCCGCAGCAATGAAGCGCTGCAGCACAACGTCCAGCCGCTCACGTGGGGGCTCAAGGAAGTGTTGCAGTACGCCGTCACGCTGCTCGACCGCGAAGACATCGATGCCAAGGCTGACGCCCTGATCGATTTCATCACCGATCGGGTGGTGGGGCAGAAGTTCAGCGATCCGATGCTGGGCGGCGAGATGATCGTCCACACCTTCGCCGATCTGGATCAGTGGTTTCGCACGCTGCTCGATGGCCTCGAGCGGAAGGATTCGCAGACCTGGCGCACGCATCACGTGGCAACGATCCGCAAGGTGCGGAACCGGCTGGTGAACCTCGCCACGCGGTGCGCCGGGCTGGTGACCGACGGCGCTGACGTGAGTGATCTTCCGTTCGGCACCTTCGAGGATCGCTCGGTGCACGTGCTCGACGTGGCCAATCTCGAGGAGGATGCGCAGGGGCTGATCTTCGCGCGCGTGGTGAGCAAGCTGCGGGAACACCTCGAGCGGCGTGACCTGGGCGTGAACCACGTGGTGGTCTTCGTCGATGAACTGAACAAGTACGCCCCCAGCGACGGGCCGGAGACCTACGTCCGACGGATGTTGCTCGACATCGCCGAGCGGGGGCGGTACCTGGGGATGGTGCTCTTTTCGGCCCAGCAGTTCCGCAGCCAGGTGCACAAGCGGGTGGTGGGGAACGCCGGCACCGCCCTCTACGGCCGGATGGATGGCGACGAATTGGCCACACCGGGGTATGCGGTGCTGAGTCCCGCGGTAAGGACGAAGTTGTCCACTCTCGACAAGGGTCAGCTGATGGTGCGTCATCCCCATTTCACGCAGCCGGTCTTCGTGCGCTTTCCCAGGCCAAGTGTGCTCACCGGTCGGCTCGGCGTCGAGCGGTTTCCGGCTGCCCCGCTCGAGGAGTTCGACGCCGCCATGCTGCGCCGGCTTCGGCGTTTCGACGGCGGGCTGACGCTCGATTGGCTGCGCAGCGTGATCGCACTGGTCGATGAACCGGACGTCATTCGTGCGGTGCGCGCGACGGAACGCGAGGCACCTCGCGACGCAAGATCGTTCTTTTCGGCGCAGTTCAGGCGCCAGGTGGCACCGCGTGAACTGGCGGCGCCGCAGGCACTGGTTCAGCCTCTCGCCCGTCCGGTTGGTGATGATCCGTACGGCTTCTGATCCGCTTCGGGCCACGCTGCTGGTCGCGGTGGCCTGTGCCTCACTGCAGGCACAGCGCACGCGTGCCAGCGCCGATGCTCGTGTGTCACTCGTGCTGCGTCCGTTTCCTGGCGACATGATCCGGCAGCTGGTCGAACACGATGTCGACGAACAGGGCACGATCGCCATGGCGACGGGTGATTCGACCGTGCGCGTCAGCACGCGAACGACCGTGGTGTTGCGATCGAAGGTGGATGCGGTGGACTCGCTGGGTGCCGAGATCACGTCGCAGGTCGAGAGTGTGACGGTGCGCGCCACCGGCGGCCGCGAAGAGAGCCGACGCGCGCGGATTGCCAGCGGGATGGCACTGCAGGGACGCACGCTGCGCATGAAGCTCGCGCCTGACGGAGAGTTGCAGCTGCTCGAGGATCCGGCGTTGCAGGGCGCCGGTACCGTCGCGACGTTGACGGCACTGGTCGATCGTGTGCCCGCCGCGCTGCCGGTGTTGCCGGTGCGTGAGCATGAGAAGTGGACTCGGCACATGGTGCTCGCCGGTGCGCCCGGCGATGGGATCGAAGCCCAGTTCACGCTCGATTCGCTGACGCGTCATGGGGACTTTGCCTGGGTGTCGGTGAAGGGTGTGATGCGTGATGCCGGTGCCGACGCCGGCGCGAGCGTGGTCGGCTGGGTGTTGCTCGATCGCAGGCGCGGATGGATCACCCGGTCGCGGATGGTGATGACGATGCGCGCGGTGACCGGGGCGCAGGGGTCGTTGCCGCCGATGCGGTTCGTGATGCGGGTCGAGCAGCGGGTGGGCGAGGTGCAGGAGATGCGGGTGCGGCGATAGTGGATTTCGCCGGGCTGCTGTCCGGCCATCGCTCACATCGCTGCGCGAGAAGTGTATCGTCATGACGATGACGCCACCGACGATTTGCCTGCCTCCTGAGCCGCTGCCGACCTATCGCGGTCAGGGCGGCCAACCGGGTGTGGATCTGGCAGATGCCAGTGGGCTTGCTGATCACATCGATGACTGCCGCGCTGCGTCAGGGCGGTTCGACCGAGGTTTTTCGCGCGATCTTCGTGTCGTGCAGTCGCAGTGCGAGGACTGACGCCGGGAGGCCGGACTGGTCGGCACGGGGTCATGCCGTGATCCGGCCCTTCCTGGAGAGGGTCAGTCAGTGGGGAGTACTTACGCCCTTCCTCGAAACTCCCTAATTGAAGGGAGTAAAATGTCCCTTTCTATGGCTGATCGCCGCCTTCCTCCTCCGCCGGACCCGCTCACCGCGCCGTATCGATTCGTCGGCGCTGGCGTTGCGAGACAGGGAGACGACTTCACCGACCGCGATGTCGAGCGGCGAGAGATCGGACGCAGCCTGCTCACGCCGCGGGGGCACCTGCTGATTTCCGGACTGCGCCGAATGGGGAAGACGTCCGTGCTGCTCGCGGTGCAGGACGAATCGCGCGCGGCGGGGCATGCAGTGCTCTACGTGGACCTCTGGACCGCATCCAATCTCGAGGACATGACCACGCGCATCGCGCGGGCCGCGGCGGCGGCGCTCGGCCGGAGCTGGACGCAGCTGATTCGTGAGTTCGGTCAGCGGCTCAAGTTCGCGTTCGAGGTGTCGGAGACCTCGTCCGGACTCCTGATTCCGGTGCCGAAGCTCGAGTTCCGCGCCGCGCCGCTGGATGCGCAGCGGGCGCGGTTGGTGAGCACGTTCGAACGGCTCGAGTCGCTCGCGACCGACGAGCAGGTCCATCTGAGCGTCATTCTGGACGAATTCCAGCAGATCGAGCGCCTTGGCGCGGACGGGTCGGGAGCATCGGCCATCAGTCCACTGCGGCAACTGCGCGCGGTGGTACAGCAGCAGTCGCATGTCACGTATGCGTTTGCAGGCTCCGATACGCGGCTGATTGCGGCCCTGGAGGAGAAAGAGCGGGGTACGCTGTACAACCTGGCGCGCCGCTACGCGATTGGCCCGATCGACCCGGTGCATTTTCCGGATGGATCGAGGCGCAGTTTCGCGCGATGGGGATCGACGCGGATGGACAGGGCCGGTGCATCATCGACGTTGCCGGGCCACGGACCTGCGACGTGCGGACACTGGCGGCGAGTGTCGCCGAGTGCGCACGGCTGTCGGCGCGCGTGAGCGAGGAGGGCATCGTCTCGGCAATGTTGACATCCTCCGCGAGCGAGCGGCGTCGTATGGGATGTCATGGCGCGAACTGACGGCGTTACAGCAGAATGTGCTGCGTGCGGTGGCCGCTGATGGACATGGGCTGGCGCGCGCCGCAACGCGTCGGGCCTTCGCACTCGGTGACGCGAGTCGGGTGACGAAGGCGATCGATGCGCTGGTTGGACGTGAGGTGCTGGTGCGCGAGACGGGGCGTCTAGTGTTCGATGATCCGTTCCATCGGGCGTGGGTCATCGTACAGGTGCTGCCGGACGTGGGGCGGAATCATGCGGTGACGTATGTGGCGGGGGGGTAGGAGTACGAGTGCCCAGAGTACGGATACGTTCTCGAGTAGTGACGAGCACCTTACGGAGCCTCGCCCCAAGCTGCCTCGCCTCTGCGCCGAGCTTCGCGCAATCCGGCGCATTTCTGAACGACTGTAAGCAAGTTGCCTCACGCATCCGCCCAACGCCCCCATCAAATCCGCTCCACCAGCACCCCGCACGCCGGCCCGTACGCCACCACCGCGTCATCCGCCGTCACCAACCGCATCGGCTCGCTCAACGCCTGCGCAACCAGCATCCGGTCGAACGGATCCCGATGCAGCATCGGCAGCTGACCCACACGGAGCGCATGCGGCGCCGTCACAGACAGTTCGCGAAGCCCAGCCTCGAGCGCGGCCGCGCGAATCTCAGGCATCGCGAGTGAGAACGATGTGATCCCGCGCGACTGCTTGATCACGAGCTCCCACCACGTCGCGCTGCTGACGTAACACTCCGAATCGACGCTCCCAAGCAGTGCGCGACCGCGCGCAGTGAGACGGGGGTCGTCGAGCAGGAGCCAGAGGACCACATGACTGTCGAGCAGCAAGCGCATCAGAGATCGGCGCCGTCGAAATCCGCCAGCACACCAGCGGGCAGCGGCGCATCGAAGTCCGGCGGTACGACGAGCTGGCCGGCCAGGCTGCCAAACCTCACGCCGCGCTCGCGGACCACCGACGGCACCAGCGCAACCTGCGGGTAGCCGTAGGCGCCGATCTCGATGCGCTCGCCCGCCGCGGCGCGTTTGATGAGCGCGGAGAAAGTCTTTTTCGCCTCCGCAATCGAAATCACTGTCATGCTCAGCCTCCGTTTCCGCTAATCTAGATCACGGTCTGACCTAGGTCAAGATTCCATCCAGGCGCACTGTCTCTCCTGCCCGCGCCCCGCTTCGCAGCCCTCGATATCTTCGGTCCATGCGCATCGCCCACCTCGCCGATCTCCACCTCGGATTCCGCCAGTACCAACGGCTGAGTTCGGCTGGAAACAACCAGCGTGAGGCCGATGTTGCCCGATCCACCCGGCGGGCCATCGACGCGGTCATCGAGCAGGCGCCAGACCTGGTGCTGATCGCCGGTGATGTGTTCCATCAGGTGCGACCGTCGAACCCGATGATCCTCTTCGCCCTCCGCGAACTGACGCGCCTGCGCGCCGCGCTGCCAGCCACGCCGGTGGTGATGATCGCCGGAAACCACGACCTGCCTCGTGCCGCGGAAACGGGGTGCATCCTGGCGCTCTTCCGGACGATCGGGATCACCGTGGTGGAGCACGCGGCGGAACGCATCCGCCTTCCCGATCTCGATCTCTCGCTCTTCGCGGTGCCGGACACGCTCGGCCAACCGCTGCCGGCGCTGACCACCGACCCCGACGCGGGCTGGAACGTGCTCCTGCTCCACGGTGAAGTGAAAGGGGTGCTCCCCGATCGCGCCGTGATGGTCGATCGGAGCCCCAGTGAAGTGACCGTCGAGGAACTGCAGCAGGCGCCGTGGGATTACGTCGCCCTTGGTCACTATCATGTCCATCGTCAGGTGGCGGAACGGGCCTGGTACGCGGGGTCGCTCGACTACGTCAGCAGCAACGCCTGGGGCGAGATCGCGGAGCAGCGCCACCATGGGGTGCCCGGCAAGGGGTTCGCGATCCACGATCTGGCCACCGGCGCGCACACCTTCGTGCCGGTCCCGATGGAGCGACGCTTCATCGACCTCGATCCGATCGATGCACATGCGCTCGCGCCGTCGGATGTCGACGCACTGGTGGCGGATCGGCTGGCGCAGATTTCCGGCGGGCTCGATGATGCGGTCGTGCGCCTGGTCGTCAGCGAGATACCGCGGCACATCGCACGCGACCTCGATCACAGGGCGATTCGCGAATACAAGCGCCGCGCATTGCATTTTCAGCTCGATACCCGAAAGCCGGAGCTGGTGCGCACCCGAACCGGATCCGGTGCGGGGGGCGCGCGTCCGTCGCTCCCGATGCTGGTCCGCGAGAAGCTCGAGACGCGCGTGCTGCCAGGCGACGTCGAGCGCGAGGGATTCGTCAGCCTGGGGCTCGACTACCTGCAGCGCGTGAGTGAACCGTCGCCGATGACCCCAGAGCCAGGTGCCGAAGCCGGCTTCGTGCTGACCATGCCGGACGCACCATGAGGCTGCGCGCGCTTCGGCTGCAGAATTTCCGCCAGCACGTCGATACGCTGATTGAATTCGAGAATGGTCTCACCGGCATCATCGGGCCGAACGGCGCAGGCAAGTCGACGATTCTGGAAGGCATTGCCTGGGCGCTCTACGGGAACACCGTCGCGCGCGGCACCCGCGAATCGATCAAGTTCCATGGGGCGGCCGCGCGTGCGGCGGTGCGCGTCGAGCTGGATTTCGAACTCGGGCCCCATCGCTACCGCATTGCGCGCGGTCTGACGTCGGCCGAACTGTTCATCGACGGCGCCACCACCCCTGCGGCCAACAGCATCGGCGCCGTGGGGCAGGTGATCGAGCAGCGGCTCGGCATGACCAGCCGTGAATTCTTCACCACCTACTTCACGGGCCAGAAGGATCTGGCCGCTATGGCCGCCATGGGTGCGGCCGATCGCGGCCGATTTCTGTCGCGCGTGCTGGGCTATGATCGACTGCAGAAGGCGCAGGAGCTGGCGCGCCAGAAGCGCGCGGAAGTGATCGCGGCGTTGCGCGCCATCTCCCAGTCGATGGCCGACGCGGAGCTGCTGGCGGCCGAGGTGTCGGCGGCGCATTTGACGGTGCGGATGGCGGAGCTTGCACTGGCCACCGCGTCACGGACGCTGATGGCAATGGAGAAGCGCGTCGCGCAGGCCGAGCCGCTCTGGCGTGCTGCCGAGCGCGCACGCGCGCACGACGTCGAGTTGCAGACCGTCGTCATCCGTGCCGACGCGGCCATCGACGCGGCGCAGGCCGAGGTCGAACGAACCGGGACGGCGGTGGCCGAGGCGCAGCAGCTGGTCGCTGGTCTCGCCGGAGTCCTCGCGGAGCTGGCGCCGTTGGCCACGCTTCGTGCTGAACTGCAGGGACTGGAGGAGCGCTCGCGGGAGGCGGCACGCCGTCAGGCGCTGACGGAGGAAATCGCCCGCCTGAACACCGGTGTGGCCGCCGCTGCGGCACGACTGGAGCAGCTGTCCGCCGCGCCAACGCTTCATGTCGAGGTGCAGGCCGCGCTCGTCGAGGCGCGTCACGTGCATGCCGCCGCCGTCGAAGCCGCAAACGCGCGTCGCACCGACTGGGTCCGCGATCGTCAGGAAGCGGAAACGCGTCGACAGCAGAAGCGTGATGAGTACGCCGAGATCAAGGCACAGCACGAGAAGCTGAAGGAGCTGGGTCCGGACGCGCCGTGCCCCACCTGCCTTCGACCGCTCGGGGCCAGCCACGTCGCATTACTCGAGGAACTCGGCGACAAACTCGAACTGCTGCGCGTGGATGGACTGTACTTCAAGCAGCGGGTCGAGCAGCTGCTCGCCGAGCCGGATGACCTGCGCGCGCTCGATGCGGCACGGGTCGAGCGCGAAACCGCCGTCAGGCAGCTCGAACGCAAGGAGCTGAAGATCGAGCAGGCGCTGAAGGAGCAGGGCGAGAAGCAGCGGGAGCTCAGGCAGCTCACCGCAGAACGTGATGAGCGGGAGCGCGCGGTGGCAGAGTTGGCAGCCGAGTATGATGCCGGGCATCACGCCAGTGTCCGGACTACGGTCGCATCGTTGAGCGCGCTCGAAGTGCGTCATGCCGCGGCGAAGAGTGTGGCCGACGAGCTGCCGCGGCGCGTCGAACGGCGCGCCGCGGCCGTCGCGATGCTGGCGACCGCGCGCGCTGCGGTCTCCACCGCGTTGGCGGCGCGCACGGTCCATGGATTCAGCGCGGAGCAGCACACCGCGGCCCTTGGCGCGTGGGAACTGGCGACGCAGCAACGCCAGGCGGCGGCAGTGGTCCGTGCCGGCGCCGACAGTGATGCCAGCAACGCGGTGGCGGCCCTTGCCCGCGCGTTGACCGCCGCCGAGCAGGCCGCCCGTGTCCGTGATCAGCAACGGTTGCTCGAAACGGAGCGCCGCGTGCACGACGAGCTCGACACCGCCTATGGAGAGCTGCGCACCGAGCTCAACGCACGGCTGCGACCGGAACTGGGCGAGATTGCCGGTTCCTTTCTGACCGACCTGACCGATGACCGGTACAATGAGTTTGAGCTCGACGAGAACTACGAGATCATTCTCATCGGCGGCGGTGTGCCTCGGCAGGTGATTTCCGGCGGCGAGGAAGACCTTGCCAATCTGGTGCTGCGGCTGGCGGTGTCGCAATTGATCGCCGAGCGAAGCGGACAGCCTTTTTCGTTGCTGGTGCTGGACGAGGTCTTCGGTTCACTGGACGAGCAGCGGCGCGCCAATGTCGTCGAGTTGCTGCGCCGGTTGCAGGATCGGTTCGAGCAGGTGATCGTGATCACGCATATCGATGGCGTCCGGGACGGTCTGGATCGGGTTCTCGAAGTGAGCATCGATGAGCAGTCGGGCCGCGCCATCGTCGAGCAGCGCGCCGGCGGCCGGCTGGTGGATGCAACCCTGGTGGGCCTGGAGGCGTAACGGTGGCGAGTCTGCGTACATGGCGTTCGGAACCCGTCATCACCGGTCCCGAACTGATTCAGCCGGGCGACATTCCGGCATTGAACACCGTCTTCAGCGATGCGTTCTCCGAGCGCTACCGCAAGGACGGGCTGGTGGGCGTGCGCGTGCCGTTTCTGAATCCACTCATCTGGCGCTACGCCATCGAGGGGGCGGGGGCAGGCGCCGTGCTCTGGCGCACGGATCGGGGGGGCATCGCCGCCTTCAACATTGCGCACCGGAGTGGTGTCGAAGGGTGGATGGGGCCGCTCGCGGTCACACCGGAGCTCCAGACGCGCGGTGTGGGCAAGACCATCGTGAGCTTCGGCGTCGATCATCTGCGCGCGCTTGGCTGTCGCGTCATCGGTCTCGAGACCATGCCGCGTACCATGGACAACATCGGGTTCTATTCGCAGCTGGGATTTGTGCCCGGCCCGCTCACCATCACGGTCACGCTCGACGCGGCCACGACCGACGGCAAGATCACGCAGCTCGGTCGCTTGCCCGTCCGGGAGCGCGACGATGCGATGCTGGAGTGTGCGGCGCTGACTGCCTCACTGCGCGACGGGTATGACTTCACCCGCGAGATCCAGATCACCGATGCGCTCACGATCGGCGATACGGTGCTCATCCGCCGCGGCGGCCACGTGTCGGCATTCGCGATCTGCCATTCCGCGCCGTTGGTCGAGGGGCGCTCGCGCGACGAAGTGCGTGTCCTGAAGTTCGTGGCTGCGACGGACGCCGACGCGGCGCAACTGCTGACACACCTGGCGGAGTATGCGCGGCGATGCGGAACACGCCGAACTGCGATTCGCGTGCAGGGTGACTCGACACGGCTTTATGCGATGCTGATTGCCCGCGGCGGTCGCGTGCGCTGGACCGATCTTCGGATGACGATGGCGGACTACGGAGAGCCATCGCAACCGACCGATGGCGTGATGCTGTCGAACTGGGAGATCTGAACCGGGGCTGGAACCGCGCCTGAAACCGCGACGGCCGACGGCGGCGCAATCGCGGGCTGTGACGATCGCCCGGTCCAACCGTCCAGTTGACGAATGCTCGCACAGACACCAACGTTGTTGCAGCACGAGATCAGGAACGGGAAGGCATAATTTTTGAGCCGATAAGTCTGCCGGTGAAGTCCGATAAATCGTGCTGACGTCATGCCCCAGTGCGGGGAAGGCGGAAGGCTGCGGGTGAGGGCTGTAGCGTATCGACGGGCTTCAAAAACCCCTTCTCGTTCCACTCTGGTGAATATGGGCGACCCCTGGTACAGGGGCGCCCATATTCGTTTCCCGGGCGCCGCGGGAACGTGGCGCTCGTGCAGCGGCTTTGTCGACAGGCGCGGTCAATGCGTGACTGCGCGCCGATGTGACCCTTTGGCCGATCCCCTGGCACTCCGCATGGGGATCACCGAGCGCGAATGCCGATCGTAACTGCGACGCGACGTCTGCGCTTCAATGCCGCGCATCGCATCCACAATCCTGAACTGTCCGACGCCGAAAACACCCGGCTGTTCGGCAAGTGCAACAATCCGAACTGGCACGGGCATAATTACACGCTCGAGGTCTCGGTGTCCGGGGCGATCGATCCGACGACTGGGTACGTGATGGATCTCGGGCTGCTTCGCGCCGTGGTCGAGCGTGAAGTGATCGAGCAGATGGATCACCGGAATCTGAATCTCGAGGTCGAGATTCTTCGCGGCATCAATCCGACCGCGGAAAACATCGTGGTGGCGTGCTGGCACGCAATCGCGCCGCACGTGGCACCGGCGCGGCTGAGCAGGCTCCGACTCTGGGAAACCGAGAACAACTATGTCGAATATGCGGGTGATTAGGCCCATCGAGTCGGATGAGGCGTTCGATGGCGTGCGCCCGGCCGTCTCCGGTTCCGCGCTGGCAGAGTACGAGGCGCTGGTGCGCCGCCAGCTGGAATTACTGGGCGAGGATGCGGAGCGTGAAGGCCTGCTGAAGACGCCGACCCGGGTCGCGAAAGCGATGGCGTGGCTGACGCGCGGCTATGAGATGAACGCTTCCGACGTGATCGGCGACGCGCTCTTCGAGGAGAACGCCGATGGTATGGTGATGGTCCGCGATATCGAGCTGTACTCGATGTGTGAGCATCACATGCTGCCGTTTTTCGGAAAGGCGCACATCGCCTACATCCCGGACGGTCGGGTGGTGGGGCTCTCCAAGCTGGCGCGCGTGGTGGACGTCTTTTCACGTCGGCTCCAGGTCCAGGAACGGATGACCGAACAGATCGCGCAGGCGCTGGCCGATGTGCTCAAGCCGAAGGGACTCGGCGTGGTGGTGGAGTGCGCCCACATGTGCATGGCCATGCGCGGGGTCGAGAAGCAGAACTCGAAGACCATCACGTCGGCGCTGATCGGCAACTTCCGCAGCGATGCGAAGACGCGTGAGGAGTTTCTCCGACTGGCCCATTCGCCGCGCTCGTAGCACCGTTCGCAGCGTGACTGTGTGGCGCCCGGCGCGCGCCATGTGCCGCCGGCCGATTCGATCGCGCCGGCGGCGGTACATTTCCGGCATGACCACTCGCCGCACCGCCGTCATCACTGGCGCCTCCAGAGGGATCGGCGCCGCCCTCGCGCGTCGCGCGGTCTCGGAAGGCGTGCGCGTCGCGCTGATCGCCCGGACGCGCGGCCCGCTCGACGCCCTGGCGGTTGCGCTTGGCCCCCTGGCCAGCGCGCACGTTTGCGATCTGGCGAACCCTGCGGCGGTCAGCGCCGTCGCGGCGGCGATCACCGGGGCGTTTGCTGGCGCGCCCGACACGCTCGTCAACAACGCCGGGCTTTTTCAGCTCGCCACCGTCGAGTCGATGTCGGCGGACGACTTCGCGCAGGTGATCCAGACGAATCTGGTCGCGCCATTTCTGCTGACGCGGGCCATGCTGCCCGCCATGCGCCAGCGTGGTGCTGGCACGATCGTGACCGTTGGTTCGATCGCCGATCGGCAGGTGTTCCCGGAGAATGGCGCCTACGCCGCCAGCAAGTTCGGACTTCGTGCGCTGCACGAGGCGATGCGCATGGAGCTTCGCGGCAGTGGGGTCAGGACCACGCTGGTGTCACCCGGACCGGTGGATACGTCGCTCTGGGACCCGGTGAATCCGGACGAGCGTCCGGAGTTCACGCCGCGCGCCGCGATGTTGTCGGCCGATGACGTCGCTGATGCGATCTGGTACGCGATGTCGAGGCCACCAAGCGTCAACATCGATGAGCTGCGCCTCTCGAGGAGCTGAGGGCCCGTGTTCACGGAACTGATCGACATCTTGCGCTGCTCCACTCCGCACGACGACAGCTGGCTGGTTGCCACCAGCACGCGGAGTGAGGCCCGGCACATCATCGAGGGGCGACTTGGCTGCCCGGTGTGTCGCGCGAGTTATGCGATCGGGAACGCGGTGGCGCTGTTCGCAGAGCCGCCAGCGCTGCCGTCGATTGCACGGCTCGATGATGAGGAGGCATTTCGAATCGCGGCGCAGTTATACCTGATCGAGGCGCCGGCACCCATCCTGCTCACTGGCACCTGGTCTGCCGCCGTCGAGGCACTGCTTCGCATCACGCCCACCGTCAGGATGTTCGTGGGCGACACCCGCGTCCCGATCGCGCTCGATGATCGCGTCAGCCTGCTGACGCTGCCCGGGCAACGATTCCCGCTGGCGTCAGCCTCGCTCCGGGGCGTGGCGCTCGACGCGGATCATGCCACCGACGCCCTGCTGACCGACGCGGCGCGCATCGTTCGCGCCGGCGGACGCCTGGTCGCGCCGGCCGACCGAACGCTGGATGCCCTCTGCTGGAAGCCGCTGGTGCGCGATGCCGAGCTGCAGGTGGCGGAACGTCTGCCATCAGCGAGTGCGCCCATCCAGCTCAGGCGCGCCCCGTCCAACCCGCTCTTCGACTGCTGACGTTTCCCGCTACTCGCTGCCCGTCGTGTTGTCGTCGTAGAGGGCATCGATGACGCCCTTGTACTTCTCGTTGATCACGCGCCGTTTCACCTTCAGTGACGGCGTCAGTTCGCCGCCCTCGATCGTGAACTCGTGCTCGAGCAGTGCGAGCTTCTTCGGCGACTCGAATTTCGCCAGTCCTGCCATCTCGCTGCGCACTTCGCGGTCCATCTTGGCGATGACCTGTGGATCCTTCAGCAGCGCCGAACGGTCGCTCGAGGTGATGCCCTTGTGCGCCGTCCACTTCAACAGCGCGTCCCAGCTCGGCACCACCAGCATCACGGGAAACTTCCGCTTGTCGCCGATCATCACGGCCTGACTGACGAAGGCGTTCGTCACGACGGTGTTCTCGATCGGCTGCGGGGCAATGTTCTTGCCGCCGGCCGTGACGATGATGTCCTTCTTGCGATCGGTGATGCGGAGAAAGCCATCCTGCATCGAGCCGATGTCACCGGTGTGGAACCACCCGTCAGCATCGATGGCGTCGCGCGTCGCCTCGGGATTGCGGTAGTAGCCCTGCATGACGCTCGGGCCGCGCGTCAGGATCTCGCCGTCGGCCGCAATCGCGACTTCGACGCCTGCCACCAGCTCACCCACCGTGCCGACCCGGATGTTGTTCAGGCGATTGACCGAGATCACCGGACTGGTCTCGGTGAGTCCATACCCTTCGACCAGCGTCAGGCCGGCGGCCACGAAGAACTTGTTGATGGTCGCCGCCAGCGGCGCGCCGCCGCTGCACGCCACCCGCAAGCGCCCGCCGAGTCGCGCCTTGATCTTGCTGAAGACCAGCTTCTGCGCGATCGAGTACTTCCACGCCAGCAGCGCCCCGGGCGCTCGTTTCGCGAGGTACGCATCCGCCCACTCGTCGGCGACGCCAAGCGACCAGTGGAAGATCGATCTCTTCAGCCCCGATCCCGCGTTGCCGCCCTCCATGATCCGCGCGTACAGCTTTTCATAGATCCGGGGCACCGAGCTCAGAATCGTCGGCCGCACCTCTGCGAGATTGGCCGCCACTGCCTCGATCGACTCGGCATAGGCGATGGTGCACCCGCCGGCGAAGAGGAGATAGTGCCCCACCATGCGTTCGAAGATGTGCGACAGCGGCAGAAAGCTCAGCGCGACATCGTCGTCCTTCGGCTCGAGGACGGATAGCGACGCAAACACATTGCTGTACAGGTTGTCGTGCGACAGCATGACACCCTTGGGCAGCCCGGTTGTCCCGGAGGTGTAGATCAACGTTGCCAGATCGTCGGGCTGTGCGGCGAGCGCGGACTGCTTCCATGCCGCGGCACGATCAGGGAAATCAACCTTGGCGCCCTGCGCGATGAAGTCGCTCAACGTGATGTCACAGCCGAGCGGAGCCGGCGCGGTGAAGCTGATGACCATGCGCAGCGCCGGGAGGTCGGGCCGGATGCGGGCGATCTTTGCCGCCTGCTCCGCTGTCGAGACGAACAGCGCCACCGCCCCACTGTCGTTGAGGATGTGCACCATCTGCTCCGCCGGCAGGGTCGGATAGATCGGCACATCGGCCAGCCCCGCCGTCAGGCAGGCGTAGTCGGCAACGGCCCATTCCGGGCGATTCTCCGACAAAATACCGACGCGATCACCGCGCGCGAGTCCCAGTTCCTGCAGCGCCAGCGACGTGCGTCGAACACGCTCGAGCAGTTCGGCGTGTGAGATATCGACCCATGCACCATCACGCTTGTAGCGCAATGCTGCCGAGCGCGAGAACTTTCCCAGGGCCTCGAAGAAGAGCTGTGTCAGCGTGCCGGGACTGGGCCGCCCAGGACCACGATGGATCGTGGCAGCACCCGTCGCATCACTCGACGTCACCGCGGCTGTTGGTCCTGCCATATCTCCTCCGAAATCCAGGTCCATCGATGAGGCATGGCGAGCCCGGCCGATGCTGACACGCCGCCGTGCTGAGGCTATGGGATTACGCAACCGTCCGCCAGTCGTACGCGGCCGGGAAACGCCGGGCCACCGGCACGATCAGGGCGTGCGGGGCACCAGCCGGATGTCGAACGACCCTGGGCTACCGGGGACGTCGACACCGAGGGATTTGAAGGAGGCCTCGAGGCGGACCGTGCCGCGGCCAGCCGCGCCGAGTTTTGGGTATGCCTTGATGCGTACAGTCGCGCCCTGGCCCGTCATCAGCGCCGAGGTAATCGGACGACCGGAGACATTGTCCACCATGCGAACCGAGTCGAGGATGGCCTGCGTGAAACTCACGACGCGAAATCGGATGCGCAGACCGTTCAGCAACGTGGCGCCGGCGAAGACCGCACTCCGTGCGTCCTTGAAGCGCGCGGCCGTGTCCGACGCATTGTACACGAGCGAGTCGAGCGAATCGGCCGCAAAGCGATTCAGGCCCGTCGGCGCCTGCACCACGGCAAAGGTCTGTGTCTGGCTTTGCAGCGAGCCGACTTGTGCCACCAGTCTCACGGACGGGGCGAGAACGCTGCCGACCAGCCGCAGGCCCCCGATGACGCGGAATGCCTTCACCGAGGTCGTATCGATCCCGACCAGCCGAATCTGTTCGTCGCCGACGGTGCCGCCAGTGCCATTGAATGCTTTCACTGACACCCGGGAAGGCAGCAGATCACCGCCGCGCATGGTGTCACCGACGACCACGGCCAGTGCGGGAAGCGAATCGAACTGCAATGACAGCGGCGCCTGCGGATCGGTGCTGATTGCCGTACACCCTGCGACCACTGCTGCCAACAGCAGCGCGGCGACCGTGCCACGCTGGGCGCGCATCAGGCGAAATGCTCCGCGAGGCGCGCCGCCAGCGCGACGTAGGCCACCGATGCCGGATCCGACGGATTGCACAGCACGACCGGGACACCGGCCGCGAAAGCGTCTGCAGCGTTGGCTGAACGAGGGATGGCGATGTCGTACACCAGCGTTGGGGGCAGATGCTGACGGATGTACTGAGCCGTGCGCTCGCTGGAGGCGTTCCCAGCCTGATACATGGTCAACAATACCCCTTCCAGCGCCAATTGATCGTTCGTGAGCAGCGCGTCCTGAATGCCGCGCAGAATCTGCGGGGTGGTCTGGAGGGCGAGGGGCTCGCATTGCAGGGGCACGATCACATGCTGACTGAGGCTGAGCACGGACCGCACGATCCCACCGAGGCCCGGCGGCGTATCGACAACGACCACGTGACACCGCTCCCGCGCGACGCGCAGGAGCTGTGCGAGCTGCTGACTGTCTGTCGCCCGGCGGGTGTAGTCGTCATGCTCGACCGCGTCGTGCACACTCCCGACGAGCATCGCCCTCAGCCACGGCAGCTGCGTCGGGAGAATGATGTCCCGCAGCGACGCGGTGCCGCGAAGAAAATCGGCGAAGCCGAGCGTGGGGTGGCCCCGCCGCAGGCCGATACCGTAGCGCACGGCGCCCTGGGGATCGACATCCACGATCAGCGTCTTCAGGCCGCGACGTGCAAACGCGGCCGCGAGATTCACCGCTGTCGTGGTCTTGCCAACGCCGCCCTTCTGACTGACGACCGCGAGGACGCGGCCGAGTGGGTGTTCAGACGTCATTCCCGTGACGGAGTCCGTCGGTGCCGGTGGCCTTCAAGCCCGGTAGTTCGCCTTGCCCGGAATCAGCGTGCATTCCGCGCACGGCCGCATGTCGCACCGGCGTGTCAACCGGCGCTCTGGCGACGGCATCGTCGACAGACGCTGTCACTTCTGGCTCGCCCCGCAAACTACGCAATGTGGCGCGTGCGTGACCGATCCAGCGAGAGCTGTCGCCTCCGGATGGCGGCGACACCAGAAATGTCTCGAGGTGCTGAACGGCGCCATCCACGTCGCCCTTCTTTGCCAGCAGGAACGCCACGCCATAGTTGGCGCCAGGATTCGTCGGCTCGGACTCGAGAATCCTGCGATAAGACCGGATGGCCTCGTCATTCCGGCCCGACTTGGTGAAGACGATGGCCATGTTGAGCAGGATTCTCACATCATCCGGGCTCGTCCGCAGTGCCAGTCGGTACGATGTCAATGCTCCGTCGAGGTCGTTCGACTTCTCGAGTGACAACCCTTCCGCCACGAAGTCTGGACGGGTCGCGCCAAGCTCGCGCGCGTTACGCTGACCACCGAACAGTCGCGACACGCCATCTGAGACTCGGCGCAACCAGGTCATGTGATCGAGGACGGAAGGAGACGTCGCAGGTCGGACCGCAGGAGGCACCCGTCGTTCGGACTCGTGATTGTACGCAAGTTATGCGCACGGCACTGCTTCGGGCAATGATTGTCAGAGAGCAGCCAATCCCGTTTCGCGGTAGCTTCGGCCCATCCGCACACGTCCGTCGGAGCGACGCGTGTCACGCAGCCCCCACCCGTACACGGAGTACTCCCCATGCCCCCGCGCCGTACGTCGGTCGATCCAGCCAGAGGTGTGCTGGAAGTGGAATGGCAGTTGTTCGGCGAGCTGTCGCGGGCACTCGCGCTCAAGGTCTCTCGGGAGTTCGACCCGGAGCTCGTCGTCGGCATTGCCAACGCCGGCGTGATTCCCGGCGCGACCATCGCGTCGATCCTTGATCGGCCCTTTGTGTCGATGACCGTCAGTCGCCGATATCGGCCCGACGCGCAGGTGCGAGAGACGCCGGCCATTTTCGGCGAGGCGCCAGCCGCGGCCCGAGGGAAGCGGGTGCTGCTGGTGGATGAAACCTGCGATACCGGGGACACCATCCGTCTGGCCAAGGCGGCGATCATCAATCTGGGAGCCCAGACGGTGAAGACTGCCGTCGGGTTCCGGACGGGGCCATTCGTCCCGGACTTCGCCGCGATGACCACTGAAGCGGCGATCATCCTTCCATGGGATCGCGAGCTGCTGGTGAACGGGCAGCTGGTGCTCAACCCGGCCTACGCACCGTTCCTGGCGCCGTAGTCGGTCGGTGGCTGGCTGTGCCGGCGCTCAGACGTGTGCGTTCGCCCGCCGGATCAGCTCCGGTTCATCAATCACGTCGACGCCAAGACCCGTCGCCTTGTCGAGCTTGGAGCCTGCGTCGTCGCCTGCCACGAGGAACGACGTGTTCTTCGACACGCTGCTCGTCACGCGACCACCGGCTCGTTCCACCAGCGTGGTGGCCTCGGTGCGCGACAACGTCGGCAGCGTGCCGGTGAGCACAACCGTGAGACCCGTCAGGGGGCCGTCGCCACCGCTCACATCCGGCTGCGTCGTCTGCACCCGTGCCGCAATCAGCTTCCGGACCAGCGCCTGCGCTGCGGCATCATCGAGGAATTCGCGCACCGACGCTGCAATCACGTCACCTATGCCGCGCACCGCCATGATCTCGTCGAGCGATGCCGCCTGCAGCGCGTCGATGGAGCCGAAGCGTCGCGCCAGCAGCTGCGCCGCGATCGCCCCGACGTGGCGGATGCCAAGCGCATTCAGCAACCGGGCGAGTGGTTGCGATCGAGATGCATCGATCGCAGCAATCAGTTTCTCGGCACTCTTCTCCGCCATCCGGTCCAGCGGTAACAGCTGCTCGACGGTCACGGCATAAAAATCGGCCGTGTCGCGTACGAGGTCCGCCGCTACCAGTTGCTCGATGCGCGCGTAGCTGAGCCCGCGGATATCCATCGCATCGACACTCGTGAAATGCACCAGCGCCTCGAGCCGCCGGCCAGGGCAGGCGAGATTCGGACAATAGAGCGCCACTTCATCGTCGTCCCGGCGCACTGGCGTGCCGCATGACGGACACACGACCGGAGCGGCAAACGGCTCGGGTGGCTCCACGGTGCGTCTCTTCTCGGGCACCGGGCCGATCACTTGCGGGATGACGTCACCGGCACGCTGCACCAGCACACGATCGCCCACGCGCAGATCCTTCGCCGCGATCAGGTCGAAATTGTGGAGCGTCGCCATCCGCACCGTCGTGCCGCCAATCTCGACCGCCTCCAGCTCTGCAAATGGATTGAGCGATCCGGTCCGACCGACGTTGACGCCGATGCGCACCAGTGTCGTCTCGGCAATGTCCGGAGCGAACTTCCGCGCAATCGCCCACCGCGGCACGCGGCCGCTCACCTCGCCCAATTCCTCCTGCAGCGGCAGCGAATTCACCTTGATCACGGCGCCGTCGATCGCGAAGTCGATCTCGGCGCGGAACTCGTGCTCGACCCGGGTGGCCCAGGCGTCGATTTCGGTCAGCGTGCGGCAGGTCACACGCTGCGGCGCCACCGGAATGCCCCAGCTGGTGAGCGCCGCCAGCAGCGATTCCTGCG
>CAYMQV010000046.1:0-2656 GCA_964392395.1 uncultured Gemmatimonadaceae bacterium | reverse complement strand
GCCGCCGCTCCGTCGGGATGCACGGCTGCGTAGCCGAAGAATCGCAGCGGTCGCTGCGCGGTGATCGCCGGATCGAGCTGGCGCAATGCGCCGGCCGCCGCGTTCCTCGGGTTGGCAAACACCGGCTCCCCGGCCTTGGTGCGCTCCTCGTTCATCGTCGCGAAGCGACTGAACGGGAAGTACGCCTCGCCGCGGATTTCGATCAGTGTCGGCGGTGTCGCGGTCTGCAGTCGGAGCGGGACATCATGCATCGTGCGCAAGTTTGGCGTCACGTCTTCGCCGATCGTGCCGCTGCCCCGGGTCGCGCCCCTCATCAGCAGCCCGTCACGGTAGGTCAGCGACACCGCGGCGCCGTCGATCTTCAATTCGCAGCTGTAACCGTCCGCGTCCACTGCGTCGCCTGCGAGTCGTCGCACGCGCTCGTCCCACGCCGCCAGCTCCGCCGCATCGAACGCGTTGTCGAGCGAGAGCATCGGCACCAGATGGGTGTGCTTCGGCAGGGCAGACTGTGGTTCGCTCCCGATACGCACGGTCGGCGAATCGGCGCGCTGCAGTTCAGGGTGCGCCTGTTCGAGCTGCTGCAGCTCACGGAAGAGCGCATCGTAGCTCGCGTCGCTCAGCGTCGGCCGGTCGAGCGCGTAATACTCATGGCTGGCGCGCGTGAGCTGCTCGCGCAGCGCTGCGGCGCGTTGCGCCGGTGCGGGGGCACCGGATTGGGAAGGAGTGGCCATGGCGGTGTCGGCTGAGGTCGACGCCGAATCTACACTCGGTTGCGGCGACGTAGCGGTTCAGTATGCCCGCGCCGGTGCGCGGCACGAAAACTGCCCCGAGGTGTAAAAAGATTCGCTGCATTCAACACCGTCTCAGGAGCGCGACCATGATCTACGAAGACGAAGAGGCATTGGAGGACACTGGCCTGGACTCGCACACCACGACGCGTGAGTCAGGCGGCGGCACGATGGCGATTGCGGTGCTCGCGGGTGCCGCAATCGGCGCCGCAGTGGCGCTGCTGCTCGCGCCTCGCAGCGGGCGCGAAACGCGACGGGTGATCGCCAAGCGTGCGGACGGCCTGCGGGAGACCGCCGGTGGCGTCATCGACGATACCACTGAAGATCTGACGCGTGAACTGCGTCGGCGTGGCCGTCAGCTTCGCCGAAAACTCGATCGGATGGCGTAGTGCCCACGTGGGGTAGACATCCAGTGTGCGCGGCGGCACCCTCTGAAGGGGGCCGCCGCGCTTCGCGATCGGACCCGTCGGTTTCATGAAATCTCTGCAGAATTCGGAGGGACCCGTCCCAATGCTGCCGAGGTGCACTACCGGAGTTTCGCAAGCAGCCGTTCGCACGACTGCTTGTACCGCGCGTCGTTGAACTCGACCGAGGGCATGCGTGCGACGGTCTCGCACGACGCTCGCGCCTTCGACTTGTCGCCGGTGTCGGCATAGATCTCGGCGAGATCGAGCTTGTGCGTGATCCGCGCGGGATCCGCCGCCACCGCGGCTTCCATGTAACGAATGGCCTCGGGCCAGCTGGCCTGCTCGAATACCTTGCCCCCAAGGAAGTTGCGTGCCGCAAACCGGGCGAAGCTGTTCAGTCGCATGACCTCGGCGTTCCACACGCCGAGTACGTGCAATCCGCCGGCGTGCCTCGAATCGGCTTTGACGGCCGCGAGCGCCTCGGTGCGAATCTCGGCGGCATAGCGTACGCGGTCCCGGCTCCCGAGTGTGAGCGCCGTCCGGCCGAGTGCCACGGCCAGCATGAAGTGCCCATCGGCGCCTGCAGCATTGGCGGCAACCGCGCGGCGCGCGTAGCCTTCCGCCTTGCGGTACAACTCGGATCGTCTGGGCGCGTCGGCAGCCGATTCACCCAGGTCGGAGGCCTCTCTGGCGGCACGCCAGAGCAACTCGTAGTTCGAGGGTGCGCCGGCCAGCGCCCCTTCATACCGGCCGAGTGCGCTCGACGCGTTGAATGCTGCACGGTCGCGATCAGCCAGATCGATGACCGCCGCAGCGTCCTGAGCGCGCCCTGCCACGGCAGTCAATGTGGCGGCGAGGCAGAATCCGATGACACGACCACGAGGAACTGATGGCATATCTCTGGAATGCGGGACACGAACGTGATGCTGAGCGGAGATCCGTTCCGGCAAATACACCGCGGATCGACCGGTGGTTCGACGCATGATCCTGCGAGACCTGATCGAACGCAAGCGGGACGGCGGTCGCCTGGCGCCGGCCGAATGGCGCGAAATCGCGATCGCGGCGGCAGACGGAACGGCGCCCGACTACCAACTCGCCTCGCTGCTGATGGCGATTTTCTGGCGTGGGCTGGATGCTGCGGAAACGAGCGCACTCACGTCAGCCATGCTTGCCACGGGCAGCACCCTGCGTCGGCCTGCCGGTGCCGGCCCGTGGATCGACAAACATTCTACGGGCGGCGTCGGTGACAAGACCTCGCTGATTCTGGCGCCGCTGCTGGCAGCGGTCGGCGTCAGCGTGCCGATGATGTCGGGCCGTGGGCTTGGGCACACTGGCGGCACGCTCGACAAGCTGGAGAGCATCCCGGGGTTTCGCACCGACCTCACCCTGGCGCAGGCCGAGGCACAACTGAAGGCGATCGGGTGTGCGCTGATTGGCCAGACTGCGGAAATTGCACCGGCC
>CAYMQV010000045.1:0-25541 GCA_964392395.1 uncultured Gemmatimonadaceae bacterium | reverse complement strand
CGTCGTCCATCGCACCGGGCGGTGTGGTGGACGACGGTCGGACGCCTACCGCTAGATGATGTGTGAGCGGGCGATGGTGGACGCCCCGCATTGTGCCAACACCAGCTCCGTCTCGCGACGCAGGAACGCCAGGACCATCCCGACGCCCTCCTGACCGAACGCGCCAAGCACCTGATGTATGGCCGGCCGATGCCAACCGCCACAGCACCGAGTGCCAGCGCGGTGAAGACATTCGTGCCGCGCCGGATTCCTCCGTCGAGAATCACTGGAATCTTTCCCTGTGCACCCGGCAGCCCCTCTGGCAGCGAGGTGGTGCCCTGCACGCGCTTGACCCACGCCCATGTCGCCGTACCGGTGGAATGCACGCTGGAAGCCAACCCGGTTGACGACCAGTGAAATGGGCTCCGCCACCAGCGAACCATATATGTTCTGATGGCGACTACGTCACACATTACTCACGGCCTGCATGAAATCCTGTCACGTCTGTCTCGGTCTGTTGACGGCACTGGTGGCGACCACCGCCCCGGCCCAGCGTGTCGAACTGCCCCGCCCCGCTGCTGGGTCCACCATCAGTGGGGTAGTCTTCGACAGCCTTGCTGGACGACCGCTGTCCGATGCCCTCGTCCAACTCGTCAACGCGGACAGCCTGTCCGGTGCCGCACCAACGACCGTGAGCGACGGTCTCGGTCGTTACGCCTTCGAAGGGGTGCGAGCGGGCCGGTACCTGCTCGGGTTCATGCATCCGCTGCTGGATTCGATCGGCGTGGACCCGAAGCCGCGAGAGATCCGCGTCGACGGTTCAGGAGCGGTGCAGCGTGACCTCGCGACCCCGAGCGCGAGGACGCTTCGCATCGGGCTGTGCGGCGCCGCCGCGGTCGCTGATTCTGATGCGCTGATCATCGGGGTGGTGCGGCACGCCACGGATCGTCGACCGATGGATTCGGTGATCGTTGTTGCGCAGTGGGTCGAGATGGTGATCGAGCGCGGTGGGTTCAACCGGAGCCGGGCAAGCCGCCAGGTTCGCACGCAGCAGACGGGATGGTTCGCCATGTGCGGCGCACCTAGCGGTGGCACCGTTCTGCTCTCGGCGGCACGCGGCACAGACAGCATCGAGGCGCTCGAGCTGGAATTGCCGAACGACGGGTTTCTGCGCCGGGATCTTCATTTCGGCACTGCGCGTATCGTTCGCGCTGACACGAGCACGCTCGCGACAGACTCACTCACTGCCAGTCTGAAGCTCGTCGGCGACGGTCGCCTCAGCGGCACGGTGGTGGCGCGGACTGGCGCCAGGCCGCTGGCTGGTGCCCGCGTCGGCATTCTCAACGGACCGCAGACGCGCACCGATGAGCGCGGCAAGTGGACGCTGACAGGCATTCCAACCGGCACGCGGACCCTCGAGGTGCGCGCACTGGCACACTACCCGGTGACGCTGCCGGTCGACGTCATCGATGGGGCGCCGCCGGTCCGCATCGCGATGATGACGTTGCAGTCGGTGCTGGATACCGTTCGCATCACCGCCAACCGGATGGGCAACAACAACCTGATCGAGTTCATGAAGCGTCGGCGTCAGTCGGGTAGCGGGCGCTTTCTGACCAGGGACGAGATCGCACAGCGTCGGCCGGTGTTCACGGCGGATCTCTTTCGCACCATCCCAGGTGTCTACGTGGACCGGGACCGGAACGGCGAAGAGATCCTCACCATGCGCGGCAACGCCGCTGGGCGCTGTCGACCGTCGATCTTCGTGAACGGCATGACGATGCGCGGCATGTCGGCCGGCGAGATCAATGGGTTCGTTCGCCCCAACGAACTGGTGGGTGTCGAAGTCTATTCCGCCACCGGTGCACCGGCGCAGTTCTCCGAGATGAACGGGTGCGGCAGTATTGTGTTCTGGTCGCGATAGCACTGCCCGTCAGCACTCAGGGCTGGCCGCGACCGAAGGCAGCGTCACTAGCCGAGATGCCCGGTCTCTCGGCCAGTGCGCACACCAGAATCGCACCCGAGCCGCCAGAACGGACCGAACTCAGAACGTCGCCGCCGCCCCCACCAGCATCTGTCCATTGTGGTTCGACCGGGCCCCGCGTGAGCGCGACTGGCTGTCGTAGTCATTCTGGAATGTCAGCCGCAGCGAGGTCCTGCTGCTGAGGAGATAGCCGACGCTCGTCTGCGACGAGCCAAGGAAGTTCGACCAGTCATCGATCTGCGGACGAATCAGGGTGACGTGATCGAGGTTCATCTTGTCGGTGAACTGGTTGCGGAATCGGAGCCGGTTCGAAAAACGCATCAACTGCGATCGCTGCACGCCGGCGCCGGCGCCCAGCGCCGTGGTCGGCGGCAGCGAACTCCATTCGCCGACGATCGCGGCGCTGGCATCGAGTTGATAGGTGGTGTCGCAATCGATCAGGTACTTGTAGCCGGCACCGGCGTTGATGCGGCTGTTGATCCGCAATTCGAAACTCTGTTCGACGCTCGCAAGAATGAACTGGGAATGCCGATCTTCCGGCCGCCGATCGAGACTGCCGGCAACGAGCCATGAACGGCGGTCCATGCGCCGAACACCGTTGGTGCCGCTGACCCCGATCAGGTATCGCGACTCGACGCGAAAACCATACAACGTGTCCCTGGCCGAGATGCCAGCCCGGGCAGACAGGATCAGCTGATCGTTGTTACCGTAGAGATAGTTCCCCGCGACGTCGACTGTCCGTTCAACACGGGATGCTTGCGCCACGAGAGCGTGGCCCGCCATCACCAGCGTGAGCAGTGCGCGGCTGACGGCGCGAGAGACCGCAATGATGCGACTGGGCATGCGTGACGACGGGCTGACAGTGGACGAGTGTAGCGGACGCTGCAAGGAACCACGCCCACGGCGCGGCGTCCAGCCCGATCGAACTGGCATGGCGCGTGAGTCGACGCCCTCGGCCGGGACCGCCGACCCCCGGCGCATCACCGATCGCTCGACGGCGTTGCCATCGGTCACTGCAGCGAATCGTCTGGGCGGCGCAGTGAGCCTGCGGTGCGACCGTTGCGCCAGCGGGCCGCGGCACCGTATGCTGTGCCCGTTGGATCAGATGATTTACACGGACAGACCAAGGTGGAGCGCACATGCTGGAGTTGCAGGCACATGACGCACGTGCCGTCGAATTAATGGCTTCGATTCAGTCCGGCGATACGGCAGCGCTCGAGGTGACACTTCGGCGTGAACCGGAACTGGCCGCTGCACGAATCATCGACGATCGCGGCGTCGCGCGCACGCTGCTTCACGTGGCCGCCGACTGGCCCGGGCACTTCCCCAATGCCTCGACCAGCGTCGGCGTGCTGATCGCCGCCGGTGTGGATGTGAATGCTGCCGTGCGCCAGGGCACGGCTCCCGAAACCGCGCTCCACTGGGCCGCGAGCAGTGACGACGTCGGTGTCCTCGACGCGCTCCTCGACGGCGGGGCTGACATCGAGGCGCCCGGCGCCATGTTCACCGGTGGCACCGCGATGTCGGACGCGGTCGTTTTCGCGCGGTGGCACGCGGCCCGCCGACTCCTGGCACGCGGAGCAATGACGACCATCTGGCAAGCGTCAGCACTCGGCATCCTGACCCGCGTCGAGGCGTATATCGCCGCATCGCCACCGCCCTCGCCGCGGGACATCACCAATGCACTCTGGCACGCCTGTCGCGGCGGACAGCGCGCCGTCGCAGAGTGCCTGCTCGCCGAGGGCGCCGAGCTCAATTGGATCGGACACGATCACAAGACCCCCCTCGATGCTGCGCACGACAGTGGTGCCGCTGATCTGATCGAGTGGCTGGTCGCGTGCGGAGCCCAGCGCGCGGCTGGCGGCCGCCCTGCGTAGCCGGTCGCGCAGAACATCGCCTGTGGGTCCTCGAGCCGCATCAGCGTACGGTCGCAGCACTCATGCCGATATCCCGGCCGCAGGAACGGTGACGGGGTCCTGCGCTGACCTCGTGTGACGCCCCGGATTCACGCCGACGCGTCACACCTTCACCGTCAGAACACGACGCTCAACCCGCCCGTCTGCTCCACGCCGATCGCCTCACCGCCCGCACGTCGCTGATCGAAGCGGAATCGTGCTTCTGCGCGCAGCGAGACGCGATTCGAAAGCGGTACGCGCACACCCGCCGGGAATGCCAGCATCGTGCGGGTGTATGGGTCGCCATCCTCTTCGCTGCGATATGCGAGGCCCACCGCGACCCCGATGTACGGCCTCACGAACGGTGTCGGCAGCTCAGCGCGGAGGCCGACGGTGGCCGAGCCAAGCTGCAAGGCGCGCGATGGGGCCGGGATCACACCGGTGCCGGATGGATTGTAGGTCCCGATCGCATACGATACGCCGACTTCGGAACGCAGCCAGCGCCGCAGCCGCCAATCGACACGCATTACCGCCATCGGCAACTGCGCATCGTCGTCGTCGCTGCGCAGCGCGCCAACGGACATCTGCACTTCGCGATCCGGTGCGCGGTCGCGTCGGTCGTAGCTGAGCCGGATGGTCCGTACCTGGCGACGGTCGCGGTCCCGATCGCGGGTGGATTGCGCGTGCGACAGGGCAGGCAACAGAATCAGCGCGACAAGCGCGGCGAGGGTGAGGCGAACACGCGATTGTGTCATCAGAACTCCGGAAGTGGGTGAATTCGCGTCGACGAAACTCAGACCACCACGGAGCGTGAGGGGTTTACTTCACCCGGTCTCCGACGCGACCACGCCATTCCCCCGCACTGGCCGCACGCCAACCTTCCGAAGCTCCAGCTACCGTCAGGGCGAACCTACGCGACCCTCAGCCCTTGCGCGCCGCAGGGATTCGCGCTGCGCTCACGCCTGCCTCAGCGCCCGGTCACGCGCCTGGGCCGCAGATGATTTGCATACCGGTTCCGCCATGAAACAGAGTGCCGAGAACACACGCGCCTGATCCTCGACCACTGCGAAGCCTCGTAGCTCAATGAAGATCCGCGCCCGCGCCACGAAATCGGGAACCTCGACGGCGTGCGTCAGCATCTGCCCCTCCGTGATGTCAGGTCATCGTTGTTGAATGGTGCAACTCGACCGGTGGCATGAACGTCACCGTGTCGATCAGTTTGCGCAGCGATGCGGGCAGACGATCGAGCGGGAGTTCCAACCCGGCTTTCTTGCCCTCTCTCACAACCTGGATCGCACCATCCGCTCCGCGCGCGAGCGTCACGCCGAACTGTTCTTCGAACGTCGACCGTGACGCTGCAATCGCGAAACTGATGCCGACGTACTCGCCTGCGCCGAACCCGCGATCTCCGAACTCTCGCTGCGCGGCAGCAACGTCGCGTGCTGCCGCGCTGTGCCGCGCGAGCGTGGTCGTATCGATCATCGTGCTGCCCGCCAACCGCCGACCCGACGCCGCGCGCAGAATCACCATCGCCGACAGCACATCGTCGGCAGGGTCAGCCGCACGGGCGTCAGCTCGTCGCGTCGGCACCATCAGAGCGCCTCGCCTCGCTCCATGATCATCTTCTCCAGCTCCGTGATTTCGTCAACCGAGAAACCGGGACCCGAGTCCTCGGCCCGTTGCGGGCTGGATGAGCCTGGGCCTGGCCCCGAAATCCATATCGGCGGCAGGTCGGGTCGAAGCGGCACCAGCGGAAGCGACGCTGCCACCGGTCGCAGTGGCTGGAGCGGAGGGAGCGGCAGCACAGGCCGCGTTGGTTGAAAGGGTACCACTGGTTCCGACGGCGGCGGTACGGGGCGGATCGGCGGCAGCGGGTTGATCGGCGGCAACGGCGTGAGCGGAATGAACGGGAGGAGCGGCCGCAGGGGAACCACCAGACAGCGCAGCTTTGCGGTCAGCACGGCGCGGTGTGCATCAACCAGCCCGTTCCCCGTCGCCGTATCCGGCCCGACGACTGCCGTGTTGCCGAAGTTCGGATGATTGGTGCCAGTGGTCACATCGCGTGCGGTGCGTATCAGCACGTCGCGCACTTCAGCCGGCGTGAGTCGCGGGCACGCCTGCTTGACCAATGCAGCAGCACCAGCGAGCTGTGGTGCCGCCGCCGAGGTGCCGGAGAACGCGGCCCAGCCATCGTTGGTGGCCGTTTCGTCGCCGTTCGGATGTGTGCCGCCAGCACCCGACCTGTCAATTTCGTCGTCGGTTTCGAGCGGCAACATGATGTACTTCGCACCGGGCAGCATTCCCACCAACCCACTCAAGTCAGGGACTCGGCGACCAGGATACACATTGCTCATGAATCCGCTGGCGTAGTCCGACGCGCGTGTGCTCCCATCCGGCAGCATGAAGACGCCCCCGGCCGAAATGACGTCCGGGTGCTGCCCCGGGAAACCCCAGTGTCCGTTACCCGCCGAGAACACCACGATGATCCCGCTGGCCACCGCGGCAGCGATGGAGGCAGCGAGCGCCTGATCTGCCGCTGAGAGTGGGCCATTCGGACGGCTCGATCCCCAGCTGTTGGTGATGATGTGCGGCGACAGCGCCACCGCGGCATTGAAGGCACCCGCGGTGTTCACGAGGACGGTGCCGTTCGCCGCCTTCACCGGCAGGAGCTCGATATCAGGCGCAACGGCGAAGATGTTCGCCGACTCGCCGGTGCCGTGACCGACGTCGTCCTTGAGCGGCAGTGTCGCTCCCGGGCCGAGTGTCACTGCCGCCACTCGATAGCCGCGCGACGCGAAGAAGGGATGGCGGTAGAAGCCGGTATCGACCATCGCAATCCGGATCCCGCTGCCAGTCGTGCCGGACCGATGCGCCTTGTCGGCATTGCATCCCACCGACACGTCACCCGGCACGCTCAGATGCCAATACGCCTTCCTCGGCGGAAAGATCGATGGGGCCATCAGATAGCGCGGCGTCTCGATGGCCACGCCTTCGATCAGATCCGCGAACGGTGTGCCCGCCGTGTCGATCAGACCATCGACGTTGGTGTCGGGGCAGTCGATGAAGGTGGCGAGTTCCAACCGCCCAGTGCTCTTCATCGTTTCGCGTTCCTCTGCCACGAGCCGGGTACTGAAGGCGCGTTCGAACCGGGTGCGCGATCCGCTGAAATTGATCATGAACTCGGTGGCCTGCAGGACGTCGAATCCCGCGTCCTGCAGCATGCTGGCCGCCCGCTGCACAACGTCGAGATCCGACGCGAAGTTGCCGACGTTTCCGGTATCGGCCAGCACGCCCGGCGTGAACAGCGACACGCCGCCACGCGATCGGGGTGAGGCAATCGCGAAGATGCGATCCGGCATTTCTGGTGTTGCCCGGCTTCGTCCGCGAGGCGTCGTCAGGCGCTCGCGCCCGCTCGAAGACTTCGTCGCAGCTTTCCGCCCACTCGTTTTCGCCGCCTTGGCGGTGCCCTTCTTTCGCAGTGCCATTGCTCAGCTCTCCTCGCCGCCGCAGCGGCATCCTGAGACACGAACATGCTCCACATTCACGACTCGCTCCGCAGCCCTTGCTCGACAGCCGCAAGGTTCTGGCTGAAGTGGTGCGCCACTACCCAGGGTTCGTTCCGAGACCGGCATGCAAAACTCTCGCCATTCTATAACACATCGCTGGCGTCAAAAACGACGTACCGGAATCCGGGGATGTGTGCGACGGTGTAGCAGCGCGCGACCCGGTCGAGAATCCAGCGGTTGCTTGAAGGGTATGGCAGCGCGGCCCGACGCACCATCGGCTTCACCAACGCGCGTGTGTCGTCCGCAGCGGTGAAGCGGCCTCAGTCCGACCGACACGCCGAGCGCCTGCAGCGCGGGCTCATCGACATAGGTCGGATCGTGGTCAAGGATGCTCCGCGCCGTCGTCGGTTCGGCCCCCGCCGCGCAGTCGTTCGGAGGGAGCGTCAGCGAGCCACGCACCACGCGTGATCGCGGAGCGCCGCCCGCGCGAGTCGACGCGCAACGCGCGATCGCCGATTTCGCCTGCCGGTGGCGCGCAGTGGCGTGTTGGGGAGCCGTCGCCTGCTTCACGAAGACCGAGACGGAGGGTGCGATGGACAATTCTCACTATTTTTCGGTCCTGCAGGCACGCGCGGCGCCTGCGCGTAGCGGACATGACGATGTGCATCGTGGTGCACGTTCGCCTGACGAAGCATTCGTCAGCGACGACGGCGGTGCGCGCCTCAGGAACCCGACAACACCGTCGTCAACACACCGATGATCAGCGCCACCAGCGACGTATTGAACGCAAACGCCAGGATGCCGTGCAGCAGGACGGTGCGACGAATTCCGCGATCGTGAATGCACACATCCGCCGTTTGTGCCGTCATGCCGATCACGAACGCGAAGTACGCGAGATCGAGGTAGTCTGGCAGGTCGGCCATGCCAGGGAACTCGAGTGGTATCGAGCCGACCGGAGCGTCGTAGTACAGATGCGCGTATCGAAGCGTGAAGACCGTGTGGATCAGCGCCCAGGCGAGCGCAACGGCCGAGAGCGAGAGCACGATCGCGCCGTTCCGGTCGTTCCCGCCCATACTCATGCTGCCACGCAGCAGTACCAGCACCGCGAGGAGTGATGCGGCGGCGCCCATCACCACCAGAATCAGCGACGCCAGTCGACTCGGGTCTTCGCGCTGCGACAGGGCACGAATCTGTTCAGGTGAAAGCGTCAGGATACTCAGCCAGGTCAGTGCCAGCGCCACGATCGCGAATGCGTCCCATGACGCCACGGCCCGGATGTCGCTGCGTAAGGAGGTGGGCAGGAGAAGCATGGTGGTGAGGCTCGCCAACACGGCGATGGCGAGCCGTGTCCCGGCGTGCAGGTGGGCCAGACGATGGCGTAGGCCGGTCGTGGTATGACTCGTCATGCTGATTCCCCGGCCTGTGTGCGGGTGCGATGCCATCTGACACCGCGACAGTGCGCGCCGCCTCGGAGGACTGGCTTCTGCGCGGCATTGCGCCGTCGACGAAATCAATCGTCGCATGCTCTCTGCGTGAAGGTCATGGCTGGTCCGCTATGGGTACGAAGATCCGGAGGCCATGCATCAGGAGGCCGGACCGGGCATGCCGCCCGCGGGTCCACATTGCCTGACTCTCGCTGCGAGCATCCCGCCGAAAGCGGACACTCATCAGTTCCCGTGTGACATTCGCACGCCCTCGAGCAGTCCGGTGATGAACCGTGCGAGGAAGCGACTGCCGCACCTGTCGTGATACCAGCCGCAGTTCGCAGGGTGCAGCCCTCCCCCCCACGCGGCGGAGCAGGCGCGACGGTATCTTTCGTTCATGACCCCTCCCTTCCGCACCACGCTCTGGCGCGTCCTCGGCATCCAGTTCGCGACGCTCGTGATCCTCTGGCTGCTGCAATCCCGCTACGCGAGCTGACCGGACGATGCATTGGGTCAACTGGGTCATCGTTGCCGCCTATCTCACCATCGTCGTCTTCGATGGACTTCGCCGCACACGTGGCACGACGAACATCGAAGGCTATTTTCTCGCCAATCGCAGCCTGCCGTGGTGGGCCGTCGGCCTGTCGGTCATGGCGACGCAGCTTTCCGCCATCACACTCATCGGCACCACCGGTCAGGGCGCGACCGACGGACTCAAGTTCATCCAGTTCTATTTCGGACTGCCGATTGCAATGGTCATTCTCGGCGTCACGCTGGTGCCGTTCCTGCACCGGGCCAAGGTCTACACGGCGTACGAGTACCTCGAGCGACGCTTCGATGCGAAGACCCGCTCGCTCACCAGCCTCCTCTTCCTGCTCTCGCGCGGTTTGTCATGCGGTACCATCATCGCCGCGCCGAGCGTCGTGCTCTCGTCGATCTTCGGCTGGGATCTGGTGCTGTGTGTGGCGCTGATCGGATTGCCGACGATCATCTACACCGTGGTCGGCGGCGTGCAAGCCGTCGCCTGGGCCGACGTCAAGCAGATGTTCGTGATCGCCGGTACGATGATCGCGATCATCTCGATGCTGATCGTCCGGATGCCGATTCCGCTCGACGATGCGCTGCACATCGCTGGCGCCGCCGGCCGCCTGCAGGTGTTCGACTTCTCCTTCGATCTGTCCAAGACCTACACCTTCTGGTCAGGTATTCTCGGGGGCACGTTCCTCATGCTGTCGTACTTTGGCACGGACCAGAGTCAGGTGCAACGGTATCTGGCCGCCAAATCGGTTGACGAAGCGCGAAGCTCATTGCTGATGAGCGCGTACTGGAAGATTCCGCTGCAGGCGCTGATCCTGCTGACCGGCGTGCTGGTCTTCCTGTTCTATCTCTTCACCCCGGCACCGCTGCTCTACAACCCGCGGCACAGCGCCGAAGTGGAGCAGAAGCAACCGGCCCTCTTCGCCAACCTGCAGACCCGGTACACTGCGGCAATCGGGGTGCGTCAGGCCGCCGCGAGGACCGCCACCACGATTCGCCGCACCGGCACCGACGCCGAGCTCCGTCAGTCGCTCGATGCGTTCCGTGCGTCGGAGGCAAGTGTCAGTGAAATTCGCACCGAAGCACTCGCCGCCGCGGCTCGCGCCAGCGGTGAGTCGTCGCGCGACGTGAACTACATCATTCCGCGCTTCGTGCTGGACAATCTCCCGTTGGGATTCGCCGGCATCTTCCTCGCAGCCGTTCTTGCCGCGGCCATGTCGAGCATCGCCGCTGAGCTGAACTCGCTCTCGACCGCCACCATCGTCGACTTCTATCAGCGATGGTTCAGGAAATCGGCCAGCGACCGGCATTACCTGAATGTGTCGAAGATCGCGACGGCGGTCTGGGGCCTCTTTGCGTGCGTCGTCGCCACTTATGCCGCCACACTCGGCTCACTGATCGAAGTGGTCAATCGCTTCGGTTCATTCTTCTACGGATCGATCCTCGGCATTTTCCTGCTGGCGATGATTCCGCGGGTACGCGCTGGTGGTGCGTTCGTCGCGCTGCTGAGCGGCATGGCGGCTGTCGGTTCGGTCGCGATCTGGGTGCCGAGAGTCAGCTTCCTCTGGCACAATCTGATTGGCGCGGTGGTGGTGGTGGCGGTGGGATATGTGCTCAGCCTCGGTGGCGACGGTACGCCCGGATCAGTGGGCACATCGGAGGCGTCACCCGTCTGAGCTGACGCGTGCCGAGACCGGCGCGCGGCCGACGACGGGGCGAAACGCAGTCGCGTCGCCCGAGGATGTGGACGAGAAGGAGAGGGCGGAACGTCGCATGGCTGAGCTCGCCAATCTGCTTCCGAAGGACCGGCGTAGCGCGGGTGTAGGTCCCGTGAAACGTCGTCCCCTCCCTCCCTTCCGGAGCAGTCATGAAAATGCGGTTACCCACGCGCGTGCCGCTCAAGGCGCTGGCAGCACTGGTGGTGCTGGCCGGCACCGGCCTCACCGTGCGTCGACTCCTGGCGTCCGATCACCAGGATACGGCCCTCGTCGAGTCCTCCCCGCGTTTCGACGTCAACGACGTGTATGCCTTTCCGTCGCCGAGCGATCCGTCACGCACGGTGCTGGTGCTCGGCACCAGCTCGCCGCTCACGCCCGCGCAGACGCCGAGCGCCACGTTCGGTACGCGAAGGGAAGAGTTGTACCAGCTGAAGATCGACAACACCGGCGACGCGCGAGAGGATCTGGTCTTCCAGTTCACTTTTCTCGGCACGGGACGCCGGCAGGTGGTGACGATGCGTGGCCCGTACAAGCCGGATGCCATCGGCACGGTCAACACGCTCGTCGACGGCCGCAAGATCTGGGGCCTGACCAACACCATCATTGAATCGCGTGGCATCAAGCTGTTCGCCGGCCCGCGGGATGATCCCTTCTTCATCGATCTCGAGGCGTTCTTCCGTATCCTGCCAGATCGCCGTCCCGAGGCCGGACCGCTCTCGCTGATCACACAGGGGCCGCTGACGTTCCGCGCCGCCGTCGGCACCAATCCCGCGGTCGACTTCCTGCGCGGCATCAACGACATGGCGATCGTCGTCGAAGTACCGACGGGGATGCTCACCAACCCCGCAACCAATGGTCGGTTCGGCGTCTGGGGCACGACCAGCCGCGCGATCCGGAACTGATCCGACCACGCGTTTCACTGCTTCCTTCACACACCAGGAGTACACACCGATGCTGCACCAGAATTCAGCGCGCGCCATGCGTGCGCTCGCCCTGACCATCGCCGTCGCGTCAACTTCGATGCTCGTCGCCTGCAGCGACAGATCGAAGCAGGACGGCCTGACCGATCCGACGACCAATACCACCATCGGCGCCGGCCAGGTGACCAATGACGCGGATGAGGACGACGACCGCGACGAACGAAAGGGCAAGCGGCGCTACGAACAGGTGGAATTCCTCGGGAATCCACTCGTCAGCGAAGTGACCATCGCAAAGGCGAATCACGACCGCTACAATCGCACGCAGCCGTACAACACGGCGGAGTTCGGAGCGCAGAGCCTCGCCTTCATCAACGCATTCCGCGCTGGTCAGCCGGAAGTGGCCAACACGCTCGGTGCCGTGCTCTATCCCGACATGCTGATCGTCGAGTCGTCGCGCAGTCCGTCGACGTCCGGCTGGCTGTCGTGGGCACTCGCCAACGGCTGGGGCGGACGGAATCTGAGCGACGATGTGGTCGATGCCGGCCTGTCCGCAATCTTCGGCAAGATTCTATCGCCGAACGGCGCGTTCTGCGACAACGGCCAGTTGCCGCTCTGCACCGACAACGTCCCGGTGAACGACAAGACGTTCCTGCGACGGTTCCCGTACCTCGCGTCACCGACGCTGTAGTGTGGTGCCGCCGAAGTGTCGTGGCGAAAGGCGGGTGATGGATTTCTAAAGACGCGCCCGACTGCCACGAGGCTTCGGCGACATGACACTGGCACCCGCCGGACGCCCTGCGACAATGCACCGCACCCTGCAGCGCGCGTTGTCGCAGCGCACGGCACTCCCCTTCCCCACCGGACCATGTCTCTCCTCACACGCACACGTCAGCGATTCGGTGTTCTGGTATTGACGAGCGTTGCACTCGCCTCGGTGTTCTCCATCAGCTGGGTGAGGCATGCCGGAGAGTCGATGCAGTCCTCCGCGCCCCTGATCGATTTCTCCGCAAGCGCCCAGAGCGAATCGCAGATCCGTGATGGTGACATCGCGTTCTACGTCAGGCGGGTGGACGAGGATCGCCAGTCGGCCACCGATCGGCTGACGCTGGCGCGGCTGCTCTTCACGCGCTCGCGCTCAGCGGGGTCGACACGAGATCTGGCGCGCGCTGAAGCGCTGGCGCGCGAGTCGATTGCGCTGCGCGGCCGGCGCAACGGTCAGGGCTTCGAGGTGCTGGCCAGTATCCTGATGGCGCGCCACGAATTTCGCGAGGCACACGCCGTCGCGGCCACGGTCGACTCACTCGAACCGCAGACGCCGTCACACCTGGCACTCCTTGGCGAGATCGAACTGGAACTCGGTCGCTATGACGACGCCGCGAGGCATTTCCGCGCCGTGGTGAGCGACGGACGGCAGTTCACGACCGACGCACGAGTCGCCCGCTGGTATGAGGTGACCGGACACGCGACGATCGCCCGGGCGATGATGTACCGCGCGATCACCGCCGTCGACCGACGAGATGACCTGCCGCAAGAGCAGCGGGCCTGGTTCCACTATCGCCTCGGCGAGCTCGAACTTCGCCTCGGCAGGCTGCCAGCGGCCGACTCGGCATTTCAGGCGGCGCTCCGCCGCTTTCCCGATGATGTACGCGCACTCGGTGGTCTGGCCCGGACGAGTCTCGCCCGCGGCGATTTCCGCCGTGCGATCGAGTACGGTGATCAGGCGACCGGTATTCAGCTCGACCCGACGACACTGGCGACCGTGAGCCTTGCCTACGCGGCCCTCGGCGATTCCGCGCAGGCGGCGCAGTATGCCAGTGCCATGTCGGTGAGCGCGCTCACGCAGCCCGGGGCCATTCACCGTGCCTGGGGGTTGTATCTGCTGAATGAGGGTTCGGCGTCGGAGCGCGCCGATGTTCTCCGGCGGGCGCAGCGTGAACTCCGCGACCGGCACGACGTCTACGGACACGACCTGCTGGCCTGGGCGCTGTTCAAGGCGGGCCGACGCGACGACGCGCAGCGAGCGATGCGTCTGGCGCTGGCGCAGGGCACGGAGGACGTGATGTTGCAGGCACACGCGGGCGCGATCTTCGCCGCTGCGTCAGACACGAGATAGCGCTGCCTCTCCCGCACCGCCGCCCGCGCAGGTACCCTTCCGTATGCGCAGGTGCGGCGAATGAAACAGATCGCTGCTGGAAAACGACCGCCCACGCACGAGAGTCGCCGTGTGCCGCCACACGGGCGGTCGCTGATCATTCCGGGGGGCATCTGCAACACCCTGCGTTTCTCGTCGGGCCTCGCTCGAAATCGTCGACCGTGATTGGTGCGGCGTGATCCCGTCGGACGCACCGGTGCACGACGAAGCGCAAGCGCCGCTGATCTCCGGCTTCACCGTCGTGCGCAACGCGGTGCTGATGGGCTATCCGGTCGCCGAAGCGATCGCATCGATTCTGCCAATCGTGGACGAGTACATCGTTGCCGTGGGTGCTGGCGACGACACCACGCGCGAGCTGATCGCCGCCATCGACAGCCCCAAGATCCGCATCGTGGACACCCTCTGGGACAAGTCGAAGAACCGCGGTGGGCACATGCTGGCCGAGAAGACGAATGAGGCGCTCGCGATGTGCCGGGGCACGTGGTGCTTCTACCTGCAGGCCGACGAATTGGTGCACGAGAACGATCTGTCGGCGATCCGTGAGAGTTGCGAGCGGAACGCCGCCAGTACGCAGGTCGAAGCCCTGCTCTTTCGCTACCTGCATTTCTATGGCTCGTACGGCGTGATCGCGACCGCGCACAACTGGTACCGCAACGAGGTGCGCATCGTCCGGAACGGCATCGGCGCGCGCAGTATCGGCGACGCGCAAAGCTTCATGGTGGCCGACCACAAGCCGCGCGTGGTGCGGAGCGGCGGCACGATCCTGCACTACGGCTGGGCCAAGCCACCGGAACGGATGGGGCGCAAGATGGCCCGGTTTCAGTACTGGTACCATGGTGCGAGCGAAGAGAAGCTCGAGGATCCGTCGTTCACCTTTCGGCAGATCTACGGCCTGCGCCCATTCACCGGATCACACCCTGCCGTGATTCGCGCACTGGTCGCGGCACAGGACTGGGAATTCACGCCGGAGTTCCGGCCGGGCAACTGGGCCGCCAAGGATTGGAAGAATGTGCTCAGCAGGGCTGCGGAGGCGCTGACGGGGCGCCGATGGGGCGAGCGGAAGAAGTATCGGCTCATTCGCGGATGATCGTCGTGCGGCGCAGCGGACTACGTTTCTCGCAGCGAATGAAACGAAGGGCGCGACGACCAGTCCCGGTCCTCGCGCCCTTCGTCGTATCGGTACTCCTGCCAGTCCGTCGTTATGGCACCACGGCTGCCCGCTCCTCGAGCTTGGCCGCCCACAGCCCGGAATTGAAGTCGGTGAACAGCACCCTGCCCTTCCACGGCATCGCATTCATCACGAACGGTGCGTTCGCCGTCATGCCCTTCGGATCGTACGGCTTGAACACCGCGATCTCCCGGTGCTGCTCCGCCAGATTCCCGAGCAGTTCGCCCGACACATCCACGACGCGCACGCCACCGTCGTAGTACGCCTGATAGAGGATGTCGTTCTCCACGATGATATCGTGTGATCCATAGTCTTCGAGGTGATACCGACCGACCTTGCGCATGTTCATCGGATCGGTCGCATCGACGATGTGCACGTAGCCACCCGACGTCTGCGCCACCCCGCCCGACTGACCGAGCGTCGCGCCGTAGTTCGTGCCTTCCCACACTTTGCCGGCACGGTTCATCTCTTCGTCGCCGATGAAGAGATAGGTCTTGCCCGTGCTCGCCTGCACGTAGGGGTAGATCTCGTGGCCCGAGTTGATGGGGAACACGCTGATCAGCTTCGGCTTCTCGATGGTGCCGCCCCACTTGCCGTTGCCGACATCCACCAGCACCGTGCCGGCGCCACCCTGCGCCGAGTAGGCGATGCCGTTACGCACCCAGAGATCGTGAATGCGGGCGCCCGGGTGCTTGTATTCGCTCACGTAGCGCGGCTTTGTGATGTCCCTGGCGTCGATGATCACGTACTTCTCGCCACCGGAGATGGCGAAGATGTGGTCGTTGGTGGCGAAGATGTTGTGCACGCCACCCGTCAGCTGCTCGTTGAACGTCGACGCGATCTTCGGGTGTGCCGGCACTGCCAGGTCGAGGATGACGATGCCATTGACCCGATTCGACGCGCCTTCGCGGGAGAGCACTGCGTAACGACCGTCCGGCGAGACCGTCACGTCATTGATCGTCCGCGCGTCGATCCGGATCGAATCCGTCTTGACGATGTTGTTCAGGTCGGTGATGTCGAAGATCAGCGCGTAGCCATCCCCGCCCCACGTGCCCACCACGCAGTAATCACGACCATCCTTGCCCGTCCATGGCCAGAGGTCTGACGTCGCCGTCGTGTTGACAACTCCGCGACCGGTGATGGTGATCTTCCGGCGCACGTCGCGCGGCTTCACATCGAGGACCGTGCGCGCGATGGCCGCACCCGACTGCGCGATCAGCGTGAATCGCCCTGGCGCATTGGCGGCGAACAGCGGCGTCCCGTCAGGGGCCCGATCGATGATGCCCGGGCCACCCGGCGCTGCCGTCGTGTCATCCGGCGTGTAGACGTAGCTCCAATCGACCTTCGCGTCGTTCACGGCCTCGCCGTTGGCTTGGCGCGGCACTGCCATCAGGTGCACCACGTCACCAGTGTTGATCGTCGTTTCGCGAATACCGGTCTCGATCCGCGCCACCGGGCTCGCCGCGACCGTGTACTTCAGCTGCGCGGACATTCCTTCCGCGTCGGCCGAAATCGTCACGGCGCCGGGCTTGATGCCCGTGACGTTGCCAAAGCGATCGACCGTGGCGACAGTCGGATCGGTACTGCGCCACACCGGCGTCAGGCCAGCCCGCAGCGATCCGTCAGCGTGCGCACCCTTCGCCACATGGCCGAGCATCGTGCCGACGTACAGGCGGCCCGGCTCCGTGGCCACCACATCCAGCTTGGTGAGCACCGGCCATGAGACCGTCACCGGAATCTCCAGCGTCACCGCCGCGATCCCGCGCCCCAGGAATGCAGTCGCGACGACCTTGAACGAGCCCGCTTTCAGCGCCTGGAGCCGGCCATCGGCGTACCGGACCGATTCACGAGGCCCGCCAACCCGCACCGGCGCATCGGCGACCACTTTCCCCGCCGAGTCGTAGGCCGTGATCTTGAGTGGAACACTTTCGCCGGCCTTCATGGTCACCCGCGCCGGCTCCGCCACCAGCCGCGTGACGCCGGCGGTGTACTGGGCCTGCAGGCTGGACGACAGGGCCAGCGTCGTCGTGAGGGCTGCGGTGACGAAGCGAATGCAGCGCGCTACGTTCATGACACGAACTCCCCGGAACAGGTGGACTGCTGCGAACACCCGCTATGCAGCGGCGGTCTCAATCGGCGCCAGAACACGCGGCGCAGCGAGCGATCATCATGGCCAACGGCACTACTCCCCGCAAGACGACGCCGACCGGCATGCCAGCGATGGTCGGCATGTCGTTGATGGCCCTCGTGGCGCCCCTCCTGCAGGCGCAGCAACGCCCCACCGCTCGTCCGACTGCGCCAGCGACGGCACCAGCCACCGCCATCGCGCCTCCTACGGCCACCTACTGGCTCTACGTTGGCGCCGAGTCTGCTGACCGAATCTATCGCGTGCGTTTCGGTCCGGGCGGCGCGGTGGTCGAGAAGACGATCGGCATCGGCGAACTGGCAGCCGAGATGGAAGGACCGCACGGCCTGCAGATCTCGCCCGACGGCAAGTGGTTGTACATGACCACCGGACACGGCACGCCTGACGGGAAGTTATGGAAGTACGATCTCGGCCCCGACACGCTCGTGACGCGCGGGATTTCCCTCGGCAAGTTCCCGGCGTCGCTCGATGTCACTCCGGATGGGCTCTATTCCTTCTCGGCGAATTTCAACCTGCACGGCGAGATGGTGCCGAGCAGCATCAGCGTGGTCTACACGCCGACGATGACCGAAGTGGCGCAGGTCGAAACGTGCACCATGCCGCATGGCAGCCGCATCGAACCCGGTGGCACGATGCAGTACTCCGGCTGCATGATGGATGATCAACTGGTGGAGATCGACACCCGCTCGTTCGCCGTCACGCGCCGCTTCTCGCTTGCCAAGGGCAAGGAGGGGCCGATCACTGGAGCGATGGCGGCCGGCGGTCACGACCTGCACGCGATGCACACCACCGGCGCCAGGCCCGACTCCGCAAAGTCCGCGGCACCGGCAATGGCGCAGCAGATGGACGCCAGTCAGGGCCACGGCGTGTCGATGAGTGCCAGCTGTTCGCCGACATGGGCGCAGCCGTCGGTCGAGGGTCGCGTGGTGTACGTGGCGTGCAACAAGGCCGACGAGATCATCGAGGTCGACCGCACCACCTGGTCGATCACGCGGCGCATCGCGACCGGACGTGGGCCGTACAATCTGGCCGTGACGCCGGATGGCAAGCACATGGTCGCAACGCTCAAGCAGAGTGCCGGTGTCGAGATCTACGATCTGGCCACGGGTCGCAGTGTCGCGAAACTGCCGACGTCGACGACGGTCGCACATGGCGTCGTCATCAGCCCCGACTCGCGGTATGCCTTCGTGAGCAGTGAAGGCGTGGGCGCGGCACCGGGCAAGGTGGACGTCTACGACATCCGCGCGCGCACCAGGGTCGCGACGGTCGACATCGGGCAGCAGGCGAGTGGCATCACGTTCTGGAAGATGGACGGGAAGTAGATCAGCGTGCGGCAGGCGCCGTCTCGTGATCGCGGCGGTACATTCGGGGGCGAATCAGACTCGTCCAACTCCGCCACCCGCCGCCGCGCATGAAGCTCTCCATCGTCTTCCCCGCCGTCGTACTGCTCGGCGCGTTGCCCGGCGCCCCGCTCGATGCACCACCGCGCGAACGCGTCGACATCCTCATCACGAGTGGCACCGTGATCACGATGGACTCCACGCGACGTGTGCTCGAGGATGGCGCTGTGGCCATTCGTGGCGACCACATCGTCGCGGTCGGCGGCACCGCTGCGCTGCGAGCACGATTCACCGCTCGCGAGATCATTGACGCGAAGCGGAAAATCGTGATGCCGGGCCTGATCGACGGCCACGGTCACGCCGGCCACGGCCTGGTCAAGTCGCTCGGCATGGACACCGACCAATGGTATGGTGCGACCGAGAAGATCTACGCCGGTGGCTCGACGGTCGATTTCTGGCGCGCCGAGGCGTTGCTGACCGGGGTGGAGCGGCTACGCTTTGGCGTCACGACCGCGCTCAGTTTTTTCGGCGGCGGCGACATGGTCATGCGCACCGACGACGTGCGGTATGGTGACGCCTACCTGCAGGCGACGAAGGATGTCGGCATCCGGTATTTTCTTGCCGTCGGCCCGCGCCGGCCGCCGTTTCCGAAGACCTTCACCGAGTGGACGGGAAACACATCGAGGGACGTGCCGATCACCTTCGAGAAGCAACTCGAAGTCTCCGAGGCACTGATCAGGAAATGGCACGGCGCCGGCGACGGACGCATTCACCTCGCAGTCGCCTTCCCCACGCATCACCCATCGGAGAACCGCGTCACCGGCGCGGCACTCGAGGAGCTCAAGGCGCAGGCGCGTGCCACGCGCGCGCTGTCGAAGAAGTACGGGCTGATCTTCACGCAGGACGGCCACACCACCGGCTCGGTGAAGTTCGCGCACGAAGAGATGGGGCTGCTCGGTCCGGACGCGATTCTGTCGCACGCGACCGAGTTCACGGATGAGGAGATCGCGATTCTCAAGGCGACCAACACCCGGATCGTCCACAATCCAAGTGCCAACGCGGCCACCCGTCGTCGCTTCCAGCTCGTCGAGCTGCTCGACGCCGGCGTGACGGTGATGCTCGGCTCCGACGGCGTCGCACCGGACCGCAGCTACGACATGTTCCGTCACATGTTCCAGGCCATGCGGTATCACCGCTTCTACTGGCGCGACACGAGTGTGCTCCCACCGGGCAAGGTGCTCGAGATGGTCACCGTCGATGCGGCGCGCGCGCTCGGCCTCGAGAACGAGATCGGATCGCTCGAGCCGGGCAAGAAGGCCGATGTGATTCTGATCGACTGGTGGCGGCCGCACATGGTGCCGATGAACATGCCGCTCTATCGCGTGGCGTACTTTGCGAACGGCAATGACGTGTCGACGGTGCTGGTCAACGGGCGGGTGCTGATGCGCGACCGACGCGTGCTCTCGGTGAACGAGGATTCGGTGCTGCTGATGGCGCAACGCGAGGCCGACGCCGCGATCCGTCGCACTGGGCTGCAGCCGCTTATGGCGACACCGGAGGGATTCTGGGGGCGGAGCCGGTTCCCGAAGAAGTAGGTCGACGGGCGCCAGCGATCGCGCACCTCGTGTCGAGCCGCTGACTGGGGCAACACGCGACGTTATTCGCGAGGCACGCTTCCCTGCTTCGGCGTCAGGATCGGGTTCTCCAGGACCTGCACCGCGCCGGACGCCCGGAGCCCCCCGACGCGGACTTCGACCGTGAAACGCCCGGCGGGGGCATCGACACGTCCACCGGCCTGACGATCGACTTGCAGGTCCCACACGAGGGTCGTCACGCCGCGCGATACCGGTGCGGTCCATTGTCGCACGACCGTTGCGGTGGAGTCGGACAGGATGACAGTCGCGAGGCCGGCAGACTCCGAGGCAAGCTGCATTCGCACGACCTGCCTGCCGCGACGATCGCCAGGCACCGTCTCCCAGGGATAATATTCCCTGGTGACGCTGCGAATCGGCAGCAGCCGCAGTGCGACCGGCGCCACCAGCGTCCGCACTTCCCGGATCGGCGTCAGGTCCAGTATCCACGCGCCACGGCCGTAGGTGCCGATGATCAGTTCGTTCTCGCGTGATTGGACGGTGAGGTCCTGCACCGGTGTCGACGGCAACGTGGCGCTGAGTGATTCCCACGCCGCGCCGCGATCCCGGCTGACGTAGACGCCAAGATCCGTCCCGACGTAGAGGATGTCGGGAAAGGTGGGATCTTCCTTGATGACGTTCACCGACTCGAACGGCAGATTCGCCGCAATCGAGCGCCAGGTGCGCCCAGTGTCGTTCGATGCAAAGACGTACGGGCGCGAGTCGTTTTCACGGAAGCCGGTCAGGCTGACGTACAGGCGCGCCGCGTTGTGCGCCGAGAGCGTGACGCGGCTCACCCACTTTCGCGGCAGGCCGTCGTCGATCCGGCGCCACTGCGCGCCGTCGTCGCGGGTCAGCCAGGCGCGCCCCGCTTCGGTTCCGCCAGCGATCAGGCCACGCGTCCGAACCGACTCGCTGAGCATGGTGAACGCACCAGTCGGCGCGAGTCCACGATCGCCGCCGGGCGGATCGCCCAGGTCCGGGCTGATGGGCGTCCAGGTCTTTCCGCGGTCGACGGTCTTCATGATGCGATTGCCACCGGCATACAGCGTCCGTGCATCGTGCGGCGAGATGAAGAATGGCGTGTACCAGCTGAATCGCAACGGCGGCTCACCGTCGGCAAGCCGTGGCTCGATGTCCTCGGTGGCGGGCCCGCCACTCATGACCGAGCCACCGGTCAGGTCCATGCGCATCATGTTGCCGTTCTGATGTTCGTAGTACACGTAGCGATCATCGGTCGGATCGAGCAGCGTGACGTAACTGTCACCGCCGGTCCAGCGATCCAGGTACACACTGCGCCACGGGTCCGGCACCGCGTCATCCACCGTCGCCGTGCTGGGGCCGTAGATCGCGGCGTTGTCCTGCGTGCCGGCGAAGATGCGATAGGGCTGCTTGTCGTCGGTTCCCACGAAGTACATCTGTGCGACGGGGATGTTGTTGATGTGCAGCCAGCTCGCACCGGCATCGTACGACATGAACAGGCCGCCATCGTTGCCGAGCAGCAGGCGATCGGGGTTTGACGGATCGATGACGAGTTCGTGGTGATCGAGGTGCAGCGCCCTGCCCTGCGTCTCGTGAACGCGGAGGATTTGCGCGCCGATCCGACGCCAGGTCGCCCCGCCATCGAGTGACTCGAATCCTGAATTGCCGAGGATGTAGAGATGTCGTGCGTTACGCGGATCGACGCGCACATCACTGAATTTCCAGCCGTAGGCGCCAAACACTCCGTAGAGATCTTCGGTATTCACCTTGCGCCAATGCTCGCCGCGATCCGATGACCGGTACACCTCACCACCCACGTGGGGCCGACCCTTGACGGACGTCGGTGCGCGGTTGTCGAGGTAGAGGTACAACACATTCGGCGATGAGGCGGCGATATCGATGCCCGCGCGGCCCAGCAGACCGGCGGGAAGCCCGCTGGTGATGTGTCGCCAGGTCAGTCCGCCGTCCCGTGACTTGAACAACCCACCTCGCGTTCCGGCCTCGATCTGCCACCCCCAGGCGTACAGAGTGTTTGGATGGACCGGGTCCATGGCCAGGTCGATCACGCCGGTGCTGTCATTCAGGTAGAGCACATGCTGCCAGTGCGCTCCGCCGTCGGTGGTGCGAAAGACGCCCCGTTGCCGGTTGGTGGTCCATTGGCGTCCCATCGCGGCGACGTAGACGATGTTCGAATTCGTCGGATGGATGATGACCTTGCCGATGTGGTGCGTGTCGCCAAGTCCCATGTTGGTCCAGCTGTCACCACCATTCACCGACTTGAACACACCGGTGCCCGGATACGCATAGCCGGCATATCGCGGCTGTGCTTCACCGGTACCGACCCAGACGATGTTCGGCTTCGCTCGCGACACCGCCACATCACCGATGGCGAAGGCACTCTCATGTTCGAAGATCGGCCGCCAGGTGAGTCCGTTGTTGACCGTTTTCCACAGATTGCCGGACCCGACGCCGGCATAAATGGTGCCCGTGTTGCCGGCTGGAATCGCGATCGCTTCGATCCGCGCGCCAATCTTGACCGGGCCAACCGCACGCCACGCAAGACCACGGAACCAGGAGTTCTCCGCCAATGTCCCATGCGCTGTCCACGCCGCGGCGCGTTCGGCCGCGGAGGTTGCCTGCGCCATCACAAACGCCGGGAGCAGGAGCGCGAGCGCCGAACCGCACATCACCATCGCGCATCGACGCCTGCGGCTCATCGGGCGCCAGCCCCGCTACGCCGCGGGATCATGACCATCAACGTCGCCCGAGCTGCGCACTGCACTTGATCTCGACCCGGGCAGCGGGTCGCGGCAGCGCGCTCACAGCCAGCGTCGCACGCGCCGGCGGATCCACACGGAAGAACTCGATGTACACCGCGTTCATGGCCGCATAATCCGCCATGTCGACCAGAAACACCGTGCACTCGCCCACCTCGGCCATCGTTGAGCCGACGGCGAGCAACGAGGTGCGGATGTTTTCGAGTGTCTGGCGCGTCTGCGCCGACACGCCGCCCTCGATGATGTCCTGCGTTCCGGGTCTGATACCCGTCATCCCCGAGACGAACACCTGGTTGCCGTCGCGAATCGCCACCGAATAGGCCGGTACGAGTGGGGAGATCCCGGGTGGATTCACCACCTGTCGATCTGCCGTCGCAGCGGAGCCTGGTGGCACCGCCGGCGCGTCGGCGCGCGCCGGCACGACGATCGGAGTGAACCAGGTCGGTACGATGACGCGACTCTGCGGTGACGCGGTCATGACCTCCTGCACGAACCGCTGGCGATCCGCGAGCGCGGCGGCGGATGGTTTCGGGTTGCCGTATCCATCCGCATGCGATGGAATCACCAGCGCCGGCCGACCGAGCAGTCGCATCAGGCGTGCGGTGTAGTCGTGAATTTCGAGCCGCTGGCTGTTCGCGCCGACCAGCGCGATGTCAGGGCGCAGGCCATCCATCTCGCGCTCGATGTAGTTCATCGAACCCATGATCAGCACCTCATGCCCGGCCATGCGCAGCAGATAGGCGAGGTTGCCCCCTTCGACGTAGTCCTTGCGCCGGAGCGGTGCCCGGAGACCAGCCGGCGCGTTGCCGGTGATGCCGCGTCCGTTGTTGTAGTAGCGCTTGTGATCCAGTGCGCTATGGATGTTCGGAATCACGCGCAGTGAAAACGTGTCGAACTCGTAATCCTCACCGCCGATCACGGTGATCAGCGCACTGTCGCGCACGTCATACGCACGCGCCAGATTGGCGGCGGTCTGGTGCCCGATGATGGTGGCACCCGTCCGGCGCGAGATGTATCCGGCGTCGAGCGCATGGTCGGAGTGACCATGCGTGATCAGGATGTAGTCGGCGCGCGTGACATGCTTGTTGATCAATGCCGTATCAGGCACGTACAAGGCATCGGGCTCGGGACCGGCTTCGACCGCGCCCCGCGTCCAGCGAGCGAACTGCGTCAGGAAGGGATCCACCAGAACGACCGTGCGGCCGTCAGTGATTTCCCACCCGGCGTTGCCGAGATAGGTGAGGCGCAGTTCTCCCTTCTTGAGCGCGGCGGGAGTCACCAATGCGGCGGCGACAGTCCGCGCCGTCACCGTCGGTTCCGTGGCCGGGCGTGGCGGCTGCGCACCCGCGCGCGCCTCGGGCAGACCGCAGAGCAGCAGCAGGGAGACCGCGAGGAACCGCTGGCGCATGGCGCGTTGGATGAGGGGTTGTTGTTCCGCAGCGCCGTGCGCACGCAGGCGGCGTTGCCATATCACGAGTCCGTCGCAGCGACGACCCATCCAGCGCTGCCGTCAGCGAGATGCTGAATGAACGCGCGGCGATGCACGATGCCCAGAGGCTAGCCTCCGTCGAATCCGCAGGCAAGCGAGGCTCGACAGTCACCCTACACCTTGTGCGTCGACAGCAAGAGGCTCGTCTCCGAGTTGCCGATCCCCTTGATCGTCCGGATGCTGCGCAGCGCTTCGTCGAACGACTCGAGGGTGTCGGTCCCCAGCTCCGCCACGATGTCCCAGCGCCCATTGGTGGTGTGGAGCGCGCGAACCTCGGGATAGCCTCGCAATGCCTTCAGGATGGCATCCGATCGATCGCCATCCACCGCGATCATCATCATCGCCCGGACACGATGGGCCGCAGCTTCCGACGTCGTGCGTACCGTGAACCCCAGCAACACTCGCCCCTCGATCAGGCGATCGATCCGGTTCTGCACCGTCGCGCGCGACACGCGCAGTTGCAGCGCGAGTTGTGCGACCGAGAGTCGCGCGTTCTCCCGGAGCAGCGACATCAGTCGGTGATCGAGCGAGTCCATGGCGACACTGGCGCGGAGGGGAATCAGGGTGGCCGATCAGACAATTGAGCATTCTTTCAGTTTAGAATGTACATACTGTGTGTTATACTCGCAACATTGCCATGTTCTTACACTTGTTGCTAACATGCCACAGTACGAGCTTATAGGCATGATTTCCGTGACCCACTCCCCCGCTCCCGCCGACCGCCGAAAGGCCACCCGTGCCACCGGCACCGTGCAACTCATCGGCGTCCCGATGGACCTCGGCGCCAGCCGGCGCGGCGTGGATATGGGGCCATCGGCGATGCGACTGTCGGCCCTCACCCCGCTCCTCGAGCGCCTGGGCCTCAGGGTCGACGACGCGGGCAACATCCCCGTCCC
>CAYMQV010000044.1:19107-25946 GCA_964392395.1 uncultured Gemmatimonadaceae bacterium | reverse complement strand
CGGCCTCGGGCGGGAGCGGAGGGTGTGACACTGGCGAGTCGTTCCGAGCGATCCGTCATCGAAGGCGGATTCCCCTGGGAAGCGACGCCTCCCCACGCTGCGCGGGGCTCCCGCGCTGACTGGAGCCCCGCTTCGCTCCGTACCGCTCAGCCGATCAGAAGAACAGGAAGGAGAACCGCCCTCCGCTGGCGCCAAGACTGCTGAAGCGCTGGTTGACGATGGTGTTGTAGATCGAGCCGAAGGTGTAGCGCACCCCGATGTTGGTCGTGATGCGGAAACCGGTCTGCAGCGCCTGGCGCTGGAGCAGGATTTCCTCTTCGGTGTTGCCGGCGCGCGGGAGGTAGATCTGATCGTTGATCTTGGCAGCCGATCCGCCGACGTTGAGCGAGAACCCGCGCCCGATACGCAGGTCGACGCTGCCGCTGAGGGTGAGCGCGTGCCGGTTGAAGTCGTGGAGATAGTTGAGCCAGTCGAGCGAGACGTTGCTCGAGCCCCACTGCTGCCGGGCGACGAGGGACGCCGTCAGCTGCTGACTGAACCGGGCCTCAGCATCCTGGTTGAAAACGGTGGTGCGCTGGTAGTTGTAGTAGTTCGGGCCAACATTGTAAAGAAAAGTGAGCTGTCGGCGCGTCTGCTCGGTCCACGGGAAGACGTTGTACTCGATCGCCGGCTGCAGCCGAAGCGCGACATCCTGATTGAGGAAGTCGGAGTACCCGGCGCCTGCCTTGAGGCCAGCCGACCAATGCTGCGACAGTGAGCGGACGATGAGTGCGTTCGCATTGTAGGTTCGCTGATCGTTCTTGACGTCGAACGACGGCGTGGTGCCCCGCGCGGGAATGGTGAAGCGCTGGCTGTTCAGGTTGCCGCTGGTCGAGAGATTGATCTTCCACTTCTCGGTCGCACGGTTGGCGGAGAACGACAACGACCCGTTCACGCTGCGCTGCAGCTCTTCGGCGCGCACGAAGGCATTCACGTTCGACGTGTACGTCCAGAGGTTCCATCGATCCTTGAGACTGGCGGCGGACCGCTGTGGCCGCGCTCCGGTTGGCGATCCGTAGGTCACCTGCAACTGCTTCGCAATCGGCGACCTGGCGGCGTACCGCGTGAGGCCGAGCGTGAACGTGCGCGCGAGATCGCGGCGAATCCGGTCATCGGGATCATTCGGCAACGTGTTCAGCACCAGCGTATCGGCCATTCCCTCGAACTTGCGGCGCCCGATGAAGGTGACTGTGTTCTCGGTACCGCCGCCGCCGTTCTGCAGGCCGGAGACGAGGATCTGCACGTCGGAGTCGAAGCGATCACGCATCCAGTTCACGAACCCGATCTCGGTCACGAAGAAATCGCGGTCGCAGCCCCGGACACGGCCCTGACAATCGAGAAAGACGCGAATCGCCTGCGATTGCAGCGTACTGGTATCTCCGGGGGCGCCGGGACGGCCCGGTGGACCTGATGGTGGCGGGCCGCCCTGCGCGCCGAGCGTAATTGCGACAAGAGCGAGCCCGCCGATCACTCGGCCGGCGTATGACAAGGTGTGCATGGAGAGCAGTGAAATAGACCGGGCTCGCGAGCGGATCACGCGGCGCCGTGTTCAGGCATTTGAAGTGCAGCCGAACCGAGATAACGTCGGATAGCCTCGGTCCGTTGCAGAACGGTTGCAGGGACAGAGCGGTCGTTACAATTCGGCGTAATTGCATCCGAGGGCTCGGCGATAGCGACCCCTCGGATGCCGACCGACCATGACGTCACCTCCCCCAACGCCCGAGACCCGCGATGCCTCTGCGTCTGCTTCGTCATCGCACCTGCGGCCTGCTCCTGCTGCCGATGCTGACCGCGCCACTCGTGACCCAGGCGCAGCCGAGCAGAATCTCGCAGGCCGCCGGCGAATGGGTGTTCGTGATGGATGGCGACCAGCAACCGCAACGCGTGGTACTCACTCCCGACGGCGACACGCTGCGCGGCCGCGTCTCCGGCCAGGCGTTCGGGGCCACTCTCGCGGCACAACGCCTCGCCTTTCGCGTCGGTGACTTCCGGTGGCGCGGGACGTTGAAAGGTGATTCACTCGCCGGATGACTCGGCATCGGGACCGATTCGAGCCGTTGGAGTGCCCGACGCTTCCGTCCACCCGCGCTGGCGCGCTCGTACGAATTCACACCCACCACCTATCAGCGCCAGTTCGGGACCGATGCACCGCCAGTACTCCGGCTCTACCCCGCTGATACCGTGCACACGACGACGATCGATGCCGGCGGCAATGCGCGAGGCGCGTTCGAGGATCGAGCCAATCATGTGTCGCGCGGCGGCAATCCGCTGACGGGACCATTCTACGTGGAAGGGGCGGTGCCGGGCGACGTGTTGATCGTGCGACTGCACCGGGTGCGCCTGAACCGCGACTGGGCGTTCAGTGGCACGCAGATCGTGGATGCGGCAATCGAGCCGTCGTACGCTGCCGAACGGAAGTCGGTGCAGCACGACAACAAGTGGGTGCTCGATACGATCGCGGGTGTGGCACGACTACAGAAACCATCACCTGCACTCGAGAATCTGCGCATTCCACTCCGTCCGTTCCTCGGCGTGATCGCCGTCGCGCCGGGTGACGGTGTCGTCCCGAGCTCACGCGAGTCCGGGACGTTCGGTGGCAACATGGAGTATGCGCAGCTGCGTGAAGGCACGACCCCCTATCTCCCGGTCACGACGCTTGGTGCATACCTGTATCTTGGCGATGGCCATGCCGCGCAGGGTGATGGCGAGCTGACCGGCGACGCGATGGAGACGAGCATGGATGTGACGTTCAGCGTCGATGTCGCGCGCTGGAAGTTTGCGGACATTCCGCGTGCGGAAACGGCGGATCACATCATGCGCATCGGTGTGGGGGGATCTGTCGACCAGGCGTTGCGTCGTGCGACCTCGGATCTCGCCCGGTGGCTGGAGGCGGACGACAAGCTGACGTCCACCGAGGCCGCGCTGATCATGGGGTTCGCGCTGATCTATGATGTTCCCGACCTCGTCGGCACGCAGGTCGGCGTCTCGGCGCGCCTGCCGAAGTCGGTGCTGGCGACGGTGACACGAAGGTGAGGCACCAGAAGGCAGAGCGCCCGGAATTCAGGTCGGCGTGATGACGCATCTGAACGCCGGGCGCTGCAGGCAGCACACGTCCGCTTACTTCGCTCCGGCCGCGATGACGCCGCTGAAGTATGCGATCGTCCGCTCGAGCCCCTCGCGCAAGGGAACTTTCGGTTCCCAGCCGAGCTTCTTGCGGGCATTGGTGATGTCCGGCTGACGCACCTTCGGATCATCCACCGGCAATTCATGGTGCACGATGGGCGCCTTGGTGCCCGTCAGTTCCACCACCATCTCCGCCAGCTGACGCACGGTGAACTCGACCGGATTTCCGATGTTCGTGGGCTCGGAGTCACCGTGCATGAACAGCCGGTACAACCCGTCGACCTCGTCCTCGACGTAGCAGAAGCTGCGCGTCTGCGAGCCGTCGCCGTAGATCGTGATCGGCTCACCCTTGAGCGCCTGCACGATGAAGTTCGACACGACGCGGCCATCGCGGGGACGCATGCGCGGGCCGTAGGTGTTGAAGATACGGACGATGCGCGTGTCGAGGCCGTGGTAGCGATGGTAGGCCATCGTGATGGCCTCGGCGAAGCGCTTCGCCTCGTCGTACACGCCACGCGGGCCAACGGGGTTCACATTGCCCCAGTACGTCTCGGGCTGCGGATGAACCAGCGGATCGCCGTACACTTCCGACGTCGAGGCAAGGAAGAACCGCGCACCCTTTGCCTTGGCCAGGCCGAGCGCGTTGTGTGTTCCCAGCGCGCCCACCTTCAGGGTGGGGATCGGGTGCTCGAGGTAATCGATCGGGCTGGCCGGCGATGCGAGATGCAGCACACCGTCAAGCTTGCCATCAATGAAAATGAAGTTCGACACATCGTGCCGGACGAACTTGTAGCCGGGATGGCCGGCGAGATGCGCGATGTTATCCGTGCTGCCGGTGATGAAGTTGTCGAGGCCGACCACTTCGTGTCCGTCTTCCAGAAACTTGTCGGTCAGGTGGGAGGCGAGGAATCCTGCGCCTCCAGTGATCAGAACTCTCATGCGTGCGGCCGTCCGATGGAGTAATAGGTGAAGCCGAGTGACGACATCTTCCCGGGGTTGTACAGGTTCCGGCCGTCGACGATGATCGGGCTGGCAAGCGCGGCGCGCATGCGTGCAAAATCCGGGTGCCGATATTCGTTCCAATCAGTGGCAATCGCCAGGGCGTCGGCGCCGGCGAGCGCATCGTAGCCGCTGGCCGCGAAGGTCACTGTCTCACCGAGTTGCTGCCTGGCGTGCGGCATCGCCACCGGATCGTGCGCGACGACGGTCGCGCCTTCCCTGAGCAGTTGCTCGATGAGGATCAGCGCCGGCGACTCGCGCAGATCGTCGGTGCGCGCCTTGAACGAGAGTCCCCAGACGGCGATACGCTTCCCTCGGACGGAACCACCGAGTGCGGTCGCGAGTCGGGTGGCCATGACCGTCTTCTGTCGGTCGTTGGCCTGCTCCGCACCTTCGACCACCTTGAGCGCGACGCCGTTCTCGGCGGCGGTGTGCAGCAGCGCCTTGACGTCCTTCGGGAAGCATGAGCCGCCGTAGCCGGGACCAGGGAAGAGAAATGCGGACCCGATCCGGGAATCACTGCCGATGCCACGCCGTACGTTGTCGACGTTGGCGCCGACCTGCTCGCAGAGTAGCGCGATTTCGTTCATGAACGAGATCCGGGTCGCAAGCATCGCGTTCGCGGCGTACTTCGTCAGTTCGGCGGACGCGATGTCCATGAACAGGATCGGCTTGCCGGTTCTGACGAATGGCGCGTACAGCTCCGCGAGGGTGGAGCGGGCGAAATCACTGTCGACGCCGAGCACCACGCGATCCGGCCGGAGAAAATCCTCGACCGCGTCGCCTTCCTTGAGGAACTCCGGGTTGCTGCAGATATGGAAGGGAACCCTGGCGTGCTGGCCGACCACTGCGGCGACCTTTGCGGCAGTGCCAACCGGGACGGTCGATTTGGTGATGATCACGGCCTCGTTGCGCAAGTGCTTTGCGACGGTTTCCGCCGCGGCGAGGACGTGTCGCAGATCCGCCGAGCCATCTTCGTCAGGGGGCGTGCCGACCGCCAGGAAGACGACCTGTGCCTTGGCCGCGGCAGTGGGGACGTCGGTGGTGAACGAGAGGCGGCCCTGCTCCTGATTGCGACGGACGAGCTCATCGAGACCGGGCTCGTAAATCGGAAGGACATTCTGCTTCAGCTGCTCGATCTTTTTGACATCGATATCGGCACAGACGACATCATTGCCGGTCTCGGCGAGGCAGGCGCCCGCGACGAGGCCGACGTATCCGGTGCCAATGACGAGGATTTGCATGGGAGCGAAACGGGGTGCGGTGGGAATGATGCGCCGTTTCGTTCGGCGCATTCTGCTGCTGACTGATTGTTGCCGCCTTTCACGACGGACCGTTGGCTCAATTCGCCCGAACGCGCCAGGAAAGCCGCAGTTTAGCATGCTGAGCCGAGGAAGCGGAATCGAGTGTCGGTGGCAGATCGTGCATGACCGTCAGCTGGCTTGTGGCTTCACGGAGTAGAACAGCCGCGATTCGCGGCGAGCCAGTCTGGAACCCGAGGATTGAGTTCCAGGGCGGTAAGGTCACCCCTGACCCAACGGCATTTTCGCCCAGTCAGCTTTAATGGCGTCCGATCATTGCTTTCACAGCGGCGTCGTGGCTACTTCAGCGCACAAACGGATGATTCACCTCCACTTCGCGGTCTCATGGACATCGAGCTGGCTCCGACGGACCGCACGGCGGCGTATATCGAATCCCAGCGCATGGTTGCCGCCATGGCTGCCACGATGACGGCCGCCGCCGCCCGGGCCGCGCGCGCCCAATGGGCGATGCTCGACGGGACCGAGCCGTCGGACGGGGTGCAGCAGCAGCGGGTGATCGACCCGGAGGCGCTCCTGCTCATGTCTCTCTGGCTGACGCCGCGCGACCCCGGGATGCGCCGTGTGGTGCACGAATGGGTTGCAGCATGGTCCGATCTGCTGAGCGTGCAACGCACGCGGAACATCGCGAAATCTTACTCCGCCGACGTCCACGCGGAACTGCGCGCGGTGGCGATCACGGCGCAGGAGCGGGGCAAGGATTTCCGGTGGGCACCTGTGATCAAGAGCGCCGGTGCGACAGCACGCGCGGAGGACGGTGACGATGACGCCCGCTCCGCCCCCGGTGCCGCCTCCGGACGCCGCTTGCCGGTTCGGAGCGCCGCGCTGCTGGTGCTGCGTTTCCGGATGGCCTTGGGTGTCGGCGCACGCGCGGACGCCTTGGCATACCTGCTCGCCCGCGGCACCGCGTGGTCGACGGTGACGGAGATTTCGCAGGCGACCGGCTATACGCCGTCGGCGATCCGGCGTGCGCTGGATCGGATGGCGGAGGCGGAGATCGTGCTGACGGTCGATGATGGGACGACCCGTTTTCGGTGTGATGCGGCACCGTGGGCGGCGCTGCTTGGACTCCAGGTGGATGTCGCGCCGTGGCCGTACTGGTTGCAGCACTTCACGTTCGTGGCGACCCTCGTCGAATGGGCCGAGAGTGTTGCGCGTCGCAAGCTGACGGCGTATGCGATCACGGAAGGGCTGCGTGGCGTGGCGCGGAAGTTCCGGCCGACGGATGATCGCGACGAGCTTCGCGCGTGGGCTTTTGCGTTTCGGGATGGGTCGACGATGGAGGAGATGGAGGCGGCGCTGGCGAGTGTCGCTGCGGGACTCGCGAGGGTGTGGTAGCGGATGTCGTAGCGGATGTCG
>CAYMQV010000044.1:0-19007 GCA_964392395.1 uncultured Gemmatimonadaceae bacterium | reverse complement strand
GAGTGTCGCTGCGGGACTCGCGAGGGTGTGGTAGCGGATGTCGTAGCGGATGTCGGCGTCCGAGCTGAGTGAGGGGATAGCCGCCGGCTGGTGTGTCTCTGTGGCGTCGCACGGTGCGACGCAGCGCGTGCCAAGGCGGTCTACGCCACGCACGCGACCACCCGCAGAGACAGTCATGAAACTTTCGATGCATCTGTTCGCCACGATTGCCGCGGCAGCCATTGGCCTGTCAGCGTGCGACTATGATGGCTACGAACCAAACGAGCCGGGCCGGTTGGTACCGCGCACGGCTGACGAAGATGCGACCGTACCGTCGATCAATGCCAACGGAACGAAACTGCATGCAGAAACCTTTGGCGATCCGCTGAATCCGATTCTGCTGGTGTTGCACGGGGGGCCCGGTGCCGACTATCGCTCCCTGCTCAACTGCAGGGCGTTCGCTGCGCAGGGGTATTTCGTGGTGTTCTACGACCAGCGCGGCTCCGGGCTGTCGCAGCGGCATCCGAAGAGCCTCTACACGCTCAAGACGCTCGAGGACGATGTCGGTGCGGTGATCAGATACTACCGGCGATCGCCAGCGCAGAAGGTCTTTCTGCTTGGGCACTCGTGGGGCGGGATGCTGGCCACGGCGTACGTCAACTCGAATCCGACGGTCGTCAACGGGCTGATCATCGGCGAGGCCGGAGGTCTGGTATGGAAGGACGTGGAGGATTACATCTCGCGCTCGCGTGACTTCGGCCTGCTCAGTGAAGCGCTGAACAACGCGACGTACGCGGACCAGTTCTTCACTGGCCGAAAGGACCAGCACCAGATTCTCGACTACAAGTTCGCGCTGCTGACATCGACGGATGGCGCGAAAGACAGTCCGGTGGGCAATGAGGGGTCACTTCCATACTGGCGCAGTGGCGCAGTGGTCTTTGACGCACTCTACAATCTCGGCAAGAAGCAGCGGCCAGACTGGACGGCGAACCTGGCGCAATTCAGGACCCGTGTGCTGTTCGTGTACAGTCAGAACAACACGGCGTACGGCGAGGCGCACGCGCGCAAGGTTTCCGGTGCGTTTCCAAACGTGCAGCTCGAGCGCATCAATGATGCCGGGCATGACATGATCTCGTTCCCGCGAGGCTTTGCGAACTTCTTCCCGCTGGCGCTGACCTATCTGAACGGCCTGAGGTAAGCACCGATGAACAAGGTTGCATTCGCGATACTGTCCTGCCTCGGCGCCTGCTCGGTGGCCAGCGCGCAGAACATCAACTGGAGAGCGTTTCGCACCGGGCCGGCATCGACGATCAGCGTCAACGCCGGCCTGGACTACGGTGTCGCGTTCGGCGTGGCGTACGGCCGACGCGTGAGTTCGCGGGTCCCGATCGTGCTTGGCGCCGACTACAGCTTTCCCGCCGGCGACAGGTTGATCGACGACTTCAAGGTGCGCAGTGGTCTCCAGATCGAAGTGATCCATGCGGGACGATTCTCCGCGACGGCGAAGATCGCCGGCATCTTTCGTCGGTTCGAGAACACGCAGGCGCTGCTGCAGAACTTCGGCGGTGAGTTCGCCGGCGTCGCCGGCTACTACACGCGGCGCTGGTTCGTCGCGGGCGAGGTCACCTTCGACAAGGCGATCGTCACCCATGTGAAGCACACGAAAGAGGCGAGGGATCTCAATCCCGGTCTGGTGACCGGATGGTACATCCCGACCGGTGGGAATCTGCTCACTGGCGTGCAGACCGGCGTGACGCTCGGGCGGACCGACTTCACCTTGAAGGCCGGGCAGGTGCTCAGCGAGGATTTCAGGACGAAGCCGCTGATTCCGTTTTATACCCAGCTGTCGTACGGCATCCGGTTCTGACGGGCTGGCGCGAGTGCTGCGGCGACCGTGGCCGTGACAGTACTCGCGCCAGCTTGCATCGCTCTAGCCTTTTGCGATCGCTGCCGCGGTGCGCAGCCCGACGGCGACGAAGGTCAGCGTACCGTTGCAACACCCGGCACTCGGCTGCGCTGGTGCGCCCGCGACCCACAGATTCTCGTGGTCGTGCGCACGCCCCCACTTGTCGACGACGCTTTGGGTAGGGTCGTCGCCCATGCGACAGCCGCCAGCCGGATGCTCCTGGCCGAGATCGTTGACGCTGTTCTCCATCTTGAGGAGCGTCCCGTTGCCCGCCTTTGCCATTCGGCGAAACAGGGCGGCGATCTGTTCTTCCTGCCATGGCTTGATCGCCGCGCTTTCCGGCGCATCCCGAAACGCCAGCATCGGCATCGGATCGCCGAAGCGATTGGTCCTGGTGGTATCGAGCGTCAGCTTGCTTTCACGATCAGGGATCACGTCGTAATAGGCACGGACACGCGCGGTGGCTCCCTTGGCACGCGCGCGCCAGTCGTTGAGCATCGCGTCGCCAAACTGAAGCCCGCCCTTCTCGTCGCGAAGGCGCGGCTCGCGTCCCACACTCGACTCCCACAACCGCAGATCGTGCCGGAGATACCGACCACTTTTCGGCACGCGCATGAATTGCTTCGACACCAGCGAGTGCTGGGCGTTGATACCGGGATAGAGCTCCATCGGCAGCGTGAGGTAGGCGTTCACGTTGCGATGGCCGGCCAGATACTTGCCCACCAGTCCACTGCGGTTGGCGAGGCCATCCGGGTGCGCGGCATCGCGTGAGAGCAACAACAGGTGCGGCGACCAGGTGAAGCCCGCCGCAAGGACGACGGTCTTCGCGGTGATCGTCACCTCTTCACCGGAGGCGTCGGTGAGGTTGCCGGTGGCGCGCACGATCGCGCCGGTCTTCGGGTCGGCGACCAGTCGCCGCACCAGCGTCTGCGTGAGCAACGTGACCTGCTTTTCACGTATCAACGCGTCCCACGTGAAATCAGGTGAGTACTTTGCGCCGGTGGGACAGACGGGGTAACAGGTGTCACACCGCTGGCACTGTGCACGCCCCGCATTCGGCACCGAGTTTTTCGCCGACGGTGTGCTCCAGGTGGCGATGCCGGCGCGGGTGGCGAACTGCTGCAGTTGCGTCAGGTTGTAGTTCACCGGCAGCGGCGGCAACGGATACGGCTTGCCACGCGGATCGAGCGCGACGGGGCCCTGTTCCCCGGACACACCCATGCGCTCTTCGGCTTCCTGGTAGAAGGGGTCCAGCTCGTCGTATGTGAACGGCCAGTCATCTCCGACGCCGTAGAGCGACTCGAGCCGGAAGTCTTCGGGTGAGTACCGCGGCGAGACGCCGCCCCAGTGCATCGCCAGGCCTCCGACGTGCATGCTTGGCGAGAATCCCCAGGTGGTGCCGTAGGCATTCTGGTCGTCGAGGTGATCCTGCTTCCACGGACTCTCGCCATAGGCGAGAAACCGCGCGCGAGCTTTCGTGCGGTCGGTGAGTGGCGTGCTGGGTTTTCCTGCTTCGACGACCGTGATGCTTCGCTTCGTCGTTTCGGCGAGCCTGGCGGCCATCAGGGCCGCGGTGATTCCGCTGCCCACGATCAGGATGTCGGCGTCGATGGTCTTCATGCGCGCAGCCCGGTGATCGGTAGTGGCCTGGAGTTCGCATCAGCAAGCACGCGGCAGCTCTCGGGCGTGATCTTCACACCATAGGCGAGATCCCACGCATCCGGGCTCGACGCCCAGTGTGCGAGCAGCGCGATCGCGATGTGGGTGGCGTCGAGTGGAGCAGGGAGGCGCTCAGCGCCATGGCCCGTGAGGGCGACGTCGAGCAACGCGCGGCGCTGAGGTGGCCCGAGTTGCGCGAATGGTTTCTGCTGCGTCTTGCGCGCCAGCAGGTCGAGTGCCTCGAGCTGTGATCGCCATGTCGGCGAGGGATCAGGAGGGAGATAGCGAATGTCGGCATAGCCATAGCCGTGCATCTCTTCTGCGACGGGCACATATCCATCGGTCCACGCGATGAACGCCCCGGTCGCGACATCCCGACCCTTGGACCCGAGTTCACCCGGCAACACCACTTCCGCCAGCGCATCGAGCACCGACCGGTCGAATCCGGTTGCGCGATCGCCGCCAGCCACTGCCTGTGCTTCAGGAGTCCGCGTTTCAAACTGGCATCCGGCGGCCGAGCTGGCCGCAAGCGCGCCGGCGACCTTGAGGAATGCTCTCCGGCTGTTCGGCAGACTGCTGTCGGTCATGGCGTGTTGCTCGCTGTGTGAATCGGGAGGCGGGAACCACCCTGCGATTTACACCATGAACGGGGCCGCAGGAAGCGGCTGTCGGCAGCGAGAAAATCGCTGCCGAATTCAGAGGGCCGCGTCGTGCGTGCTGCGGAGTCGTCCGCCAAGCGCCACGGCACTTCAGCGACGCCAGACTATTCGATCGTGAAGAACGCCGATCGACTGGCGCCGCTCGGGGCGTCGCCGGCGTTGCGCGACACCGGCATGCTGATCTGGTACTCGCCAGCGGGCACGCGGACGATCTGCGTGCTGGAGACCGTTTGCCCAGCCTCGATGCCGAGTGGGCCAAGGAAGAGGGAACTGGGGCAGAGATCCCCCGAGGACTCGAGGCTGAAGACGCCAGCGATGTTCCGCTGGACATTCCCCGCCACCGCCGATCCGCAGCGCGGTACGAAGAGCGTCCGCGGCCCTGAGTTGCTGACGCGAAAAGAGATACGGGCGAGCCCGAGCGAGTCGCGCGTGAACGTCGTCGTCGTGGTGCTGACCGAGATGGCACCTTCCGGTGCGGTGGGCGCCGCGCACCCGACAACGGTCGTCGTGGCGAAGACGAGCGCCGCCCGCCAGCAAATTCGCAGATACATGGGTCCTTCCATCCAATACGGGCCAGGTCGTGCGTCGCGGTGACGAGAGAGTGTCACCGCGACGCATGGACTGCTGGAAGTACCGTTGGCGCGGAGTGTCGGTCACATCAGGGGCGTGTTCCCGCCCTGGTCTGCGGAGCGGCGGGACGATTCTGCACATCCGGCCCGGCCTTCTTCGTGGGGTACTGCTCGGCCAGCGTCGCGCCGTCATACAGCCGACCGTTCTTCATCACGTAGCGCAGGGTGTTGGTGTTGCGAAGATCAGCGAGCGGATCCCGGTCCAGCACCAGCAGATCGGCGAGCTTGCCGACTTCGAGTGATCCGACGTCGTCCTGAAGGCCGATTGCTTGTGCGCCCATGATGGTGGCGACGCGCAACGCTTCGTGCGGCGTCATGCCGCCACTGGCCATGGCCCACAGTTCCCAGTGGTAGCCGAGCCCCTGCAACTGCCCATGGCTGCCGATGCCGAGGCGTCCACCCGCGCGGAGGATGTGCGTTGCATCGGTCGCCAGCTTGGGGAACACATACTCTTCATCGCGGAACCAGCCGCCCGCCGTGCTGCCGCCAGGCAACGTGGCCATGCGACGGCGCGTCTTCTGCGCCAGCTCCTCGTAGGCGGTGAAGCGCTGCAGCTTGGCGTCGGCGTACGGGTTCTCCTTGGTGTAGAACCAGTTCTCGCCCCACGGTCCGCCGTAGTTCACCAGCAGCGTTGGCGTATAGGTGCGATTCGACCACGCCATCAGGCCCGTGACGTCCCGGCCCAGCGGTGTGATGCCCATAGAGTGCTCGAGACCAGGGTACCCATCGAGCGTTTCACTGAGGTTGAGTTTCACATCCAGTGATCCTTCGGTGGTGGGCATCAACTGCTGCTCGCGCGCCGCCCTGATGATCCACTGCCGCACCTGGCGCACACCGGCGACGTACATCTTGATCGTCTTGGTGTCGTAGTAGCTGCTGTAGCGTTTGAGCATGCTCCGCGCGTGCTCCTGATCGCGGATCTGATCCTGGTCGAAGATGCCTGGTCCGGTGGAATAAATGCGCGGGCCGATGATCTGGCCAGCTTCGACCATGTCCTGATACGTCAGCACATCGGTCGTGGCCGTCTGCGGATCGCGTGTGGTGGTGACGCCGTAGGCGAGGTTGGCGAGGTACGCCCAGGGCTGGGTCTCGTGGATCGTCCCGCGTTCGGCGCGCAGGTGGGCATGCGTGTCGACGAAGCCGGGCATGATCGTCGTGCCGGCCATGTCCATCGCAATGGCACCGGCTGGAACCGTGACCGTACCCGTAGCACCAACCGCGGCGATGCGATTGTCGCGGAGGACGATGTCGCCGCTCGGGATGATCTCGTCACCCTTCATGGTGACGATGCGGGCATTGCGGAGCACGATGGTGCCGCGCGGAAGGTCACGCGACGCTTGCAGCAGTACGCGGCGTTCCTGCGGGAGATATGGTTTGGGCCGCAGCGAGTCGGTCAGCGAGGAGTCGCGACGCGAGACCGTGATCGCCGCATCTCGCACGCGGGCCGAGTCGAGCTCGTACACCACGTGTGCGTTGCCGATCGACCAGTGAATGTGCTTCCCGTCGGCAGACCAGGCGGGAAACTGCCCGCCGATGTCGGTCAGCTTCTTCACCGGCACGATTGCCGTGTTCACGTCAGCCACACTGACCGATGCCGCGACCCCGCGCGGCGGCACGATGATCGTGTAGAAGTCCTGATTGATCTGTGCCAGCGCCACGCCGCCGCGTGGTGACATCAGTGTCAGTGTCGCGGGCGGGCCGGGTGAGCCAGGTTCTTCAGGTGTGCGCGGCAACTCCAGCTCGGACAGGTCGTGGTCATCGCTTCCTTGCGGCGCCGCGGGACCGGTCACGCGAAGGTGACGCTGTTCATCGGTGCCGTCCCACCGGATCGAGACGAGGCCGTTCTGCATCGACGAGAGGAAGATGCGCGTGGTATCGTTGGTGAAGTGCGGCCTGGTGCGGCCGGCCGCGCCTGCGATGATCGTGCCGTCGACGCCATCGGAGCCGGCCCCTGCCGCTGGATACCACACGATGTTGGTCGGGGCGGTCACGCCCGTCTGATCGCGACGACCCTGCGCTGCAGTCTGCGTGACGACGATGCGCGTGCCGTTCTGCGACCATGCGGGCTGGCGCAGCGTGCCGGTACCGCGACTGAGTGCGACAATTCCTCCAGTGCGCGCGGTGGTGACCGGTGCCTTGTACAACTTGCCGCCAGCGTCAGTCCACGTCACCCACGCCAGCGACCGGCCATCAGGCGACCACGCCGGATCGGCTTCGATCGCATTCGACGAGGACACGCGTCGTGGTGTGCCTGCCGGCCAGTCCATCACGTACAGTCGATCCATCGAAATGAACGCCAGCGTCCTGCCATCGGGCGACGGCACTGCGTCGCGAATCTGCCGCACCGTGAACTGCGCGCTGTCGGAGACTGGATAACGGAACGCGAGCTCCGGCCCGGCTTCAATGCTTGCCTGGACCCGAAACGGAATCTCGGTCTGCCCACTCCCATCCACGGCCACACGCCAGATCCGGTTGCCATAGCTGGCGACCAGTTCCTTCGAATCCGGCGTGAAGCTCATGCCGGGCAGTGCGTCCATCGGTGCGCGCGATTCCATTTCATCGCGCTGCGTCGGATACGCCAGCCAGCGCTCCTCGCCAGTGGCGAGATCGCGAATTCGCAGGCCGGTCTGCTCTTCGTACCGCGAACCGTAGACGACCCACTTGCCGTCAGGGCTGAGGGTCGGGCGCACCGCCGAACCATATCTCGCGGACTGCACTTCACGCTCGCCGGTGTCACGGTTGTAGATCCACACCTGATACTGGGGAAGCTGCGCGTTGTAGTGCCAGGCACCTGCGCGCTGCGTGTACCAGATCGTCCTGCCATCGGCACTGAATGCGGCGCCAGCCTGCTGCACGGCGGTACCGGGCGGTGCGTTGGCGGGATCGGCGTACAGGGCTACACCGGCACCGCCATCGGCGTGATACATCCACAGCTTGGGCAGCCCACCGCGAAAGCCACCCTTGCTGGCCACGATGTACTGGCCATCGGGCGACCAGTCCGGCGACTGGTAAACGCTCGTCTTTCCGCGCGTGATCGCGGTGACCTGCTTCGTGGCCACGTCGAACACGTGCAGGTTGTCCGCGCCGTCGCGGTCGGAGACGAACACGATCTTCCTTCCGTCGGGACTCCAGCGCGGCTGCGCATCGTAGGCCAAGCCGGTGGTCAGCCGCGTGGCGTCACCGCCGGCGAAGGGCAGCGCGTACAGGTCGCCGAGCATGTCGAAGACGAGCGTCGATCCATCCGGGCTGACGTCGAGCGAGAGCCAGGTCCCTTCGCGGGTGTCGAGGGCGAAGCTGCGGGTCGCGTCGAGCGGCAGCGGCCTCTCGGCGGGGCGGGCGCCCGGTCGGGCCGGCACCGGCGGCTGCGCGCCGACCGACGCGGAGATGAGCAGAAGTCCAACGGCGATGGTACGGAGCGACACGAGCGCCTCCGGAAAGGGACGACCCGCAACCCGGAGCGGGCCGCGCTTCCGGTGAGTCTGCGGCGGCGTCGGTACGTCGGCAAGCACAGGTCGCGATGTGCCGTCGCTTACCGCCCACGCCGGACGTCGTTCCGGTAGACGATCCCGTTACGCATCACGAACGTCACCCGTTGCGAGGCCTCGATCTCGGCGGCTGGGTTCCCGTCGGTGGCGATGATGTCGGCGAGGTACCCGACGGCAATGCGCCCGATCTGCGCTTCCATGCGAAGTGCCTCGGCGGCGCGCGATGTGGCTGAAACGATTGCATCCATCGCAGGCTGACCGCCGCGCCGCACGCGACAGACCAACTCCTCGGCGTTGCGCCCATGCGCGCCGGCTACGGCGTCGGTGCCGAAGACCAGCTTGAGCGTCGGTGCCCGGCTGGCCGCCCCGATGCCCGCTTCCGCCAGCGGAATCGCTTTCTCCATCGAGGCAAAACCGACGGCGTTGTAGTTGCCGATGCCTTCGAATCGAGGCTTGTTGTCGAGATAGTTGCGGAAGACGAGGCCGCACTGCGGGTCGAAGAATGTGCCGTTCCTTATCAGCAGGGAACGCGTGACATCATCAGCGAACACGCCGTGCTCCACCTGCGTGCAGCCGTTCCGCGCCGCGCGCTGCACGGCCTCGGCCGAGTGCGCGTGGACCACGGAACGCAGCCCTTGGGCAGTCGACTCACCGCAAGCCGCGGTGAGTTGCTCGTCGCTCATCGTCGCTTCGCCGCCGTCACGGATGGACTTGGAGGCAAAGATCTTGATCACGTCGGCGCCGGCGGCCTTGAATCGGCGGACGGCAGCGCGCAGTGAGTCGGGGGAACCGCCACCGGTGCGTTCGTTCATCGACCCGAGCGACGTCAGGACACGGGGGCCCGGGATGGCGCCGCGGTTGATGGCGTCACGCAGGGCAGCGTTGTCGGCCTCGCCGATGCTCTGCACCGTGGTGAAGCCGGCGCGCAGCGTGGACCAGGCGTTGCCAGCCTGACTGAGCGCCTGCGTGGCGGGCGAATCACCGTCGCTGTCGGTGTGCAGGCGGTCGGCGCTATTGACGTACCAGCCCAGGTGGACGTGGGTGTCGATCAGGCCCGGAAGGACCGTCGCGCCGCGCAGATCGATGGCGCCGAGCGGAATGGCGCCGACGGCGGGTCGGAGGGCCGTGATGCGCCCGTCGACGATCGTGATGTCGACGTTGGTGAGGGTGCGACCGGTGCCGTCGAGGATTCGGCTGGCGCGGATGATCTGTGCTGCGGGCGCGAGCTGTGCGGCGGCGGACCCGGCCAGAGTCGCGAGGAGCAGCGCAGTGGTGACACCTCGTGCGGGCGGCGACGACATGCGGACTCCGGTTGAGCGGTGAGCGACGGACGGATGGTGCTGCACCAGGGAATCTGCACAGTCTGCGGCGGAAGCGTCAGACCGCTGCGCGATGCGTTCCGCGTCGCGGCCGTGTGTATCTTCTGTCCGTCGCACCATTGACCCGGCGCACTGTGGTCGCCCGGCATCCTTATCGTTTCGCAGGAGTCTTCCGTGTTTCTCTCCATCCGCCCCTCGCGGCTGTCGCTTTCATGCAGTCTGTTCGCGTCGGCGCTGCTGCTCACCGGATGCGGCACGGGTGGGAAGGACGCCGCTGCCGACGCGAAGGGGATGCCGTCAGTTGCCGGCAAGGACAGCACGCCGGCACCGGCCGCGGGGACTGTCGCTCGCGTCGCGCGCCCTGACTCGATGCGAGCCTTGTACGTCAACGCGTGGGCAGCGGGTTCGCATTCGCGGATGGCGGAGCTGATCCGCATTGCCGATGCAACCGAGATCAACTCCTTCATCATCGACATCAAGGAGTCGGACACGTTCCTGACGTACGATTCCACCGCAATCGCGATGGCGAAGGAGATCGGTGCCGATCAGCGTCCTGCCACCAGGTGGCTGCAGTCGCTGGTAGACACGCTGACCGCGCACAAGATCTACAGCGTGGCGCGCATCGTGGTCTTCAAGGATCGCATGCTGGCCGAGAAGAAGCCCGAACTGGCGATTCGTCACGTGAACGGTGGCCTGTGGCGCGACAAGAAGGGTGGGGCATGGGTGAATCCATACGAGAAGAAGGTGTGGGACTACAACATTGCGATCGCGAAGGAAGCGCTCGACATGGGCTTCTCGGAGGTGCAGTGGGACTATGTCCGTTTTCCGGATGTGACCAACACGATGCGCGCGACGATGGTGTATCCGGGCGCGAGCGGAAAGTCACGGCAGGACAACATCCGCGACTTCATCCTCTACTCCAGGCAGCAGCTCAAGGCGTACAATGTTCCGGTGACGGCGGATGTCTTCGGGCTGGTGACGCACGATGAAGGTGACGTGCAGATCGGCCAGCACTGGGAGACGGTCATCACGGCGGCTGACGCGGTGCTGCCGATGGTGTATCCATCTCACTATGGGAACGGGCACTACGGATTTGCGCGTCCGGGGGCAGTGCCGTACAACCTGATCCGCGTGTCGCTGACGGACGCGGTGGTGCGCACGAAGTTCGTGGCTGATTCGGCGAAGGTCCCCGTGGGCGAGATCCGCCCCTGGCTGGAGGCGATGAGCATCCGCGGACTGTCGTACGGCTCGCGTGAAGTGCGGCTCCAGATTCAGGCCACGTACGATGCGGGCCTGAAGAGCTGGGCGCTCTGGAATCCGGGGTCCAAGTACGCCGAGTTTGAAGGGGCGTTGCGGCCAGAGGCGGGCGGGAAGTCGCCAACGGAGCAGAGCGGCTGGGTTACACCGACGTGGGTACCGGCGCGCGGACTGCTCAGTCGTACCACGCTGAAGCGCGATGCGCGCGCGGCAGCCGCGATCGCGCCCGCAAAGCCTGACTCAGCGGGCAAGCGCGGGGCGGAGTAGGCGAGGCGCAGTCCGAATGGCAACTGCGTTAACGCAAAGGGGCAAAGACGCGAAGGCGCAAAGGAGTGCGGAGGAGAGGTAGCGGAACAGGAACACGCGGGAGAGAGCTCGTGATCTCCGGTGCTCGATGCACGACATTTCCAAATTTCGGTTCTTTGCGCCTCTGCGACTTTGCCCTTTGCGTTCAGCAGTTCCTGTTGCCGTTTGGTGTATCAGATAGCGTACAAACGGGTCGGTCCCCACGACGGAGACCGACCCGTTTGTACTTCTCACGCAGGAACGACTAGTAGCGGTAGTGATCCGGCTTGAACGGCCCGGCGTTCGTCACGCCGAGATAGTGCGCCTGCTCGGAGGTCAGCTCCGTCAGCTTCACACCAAGCTTCGGCAGGTGCAAGCGCGCCACCTTCTCGTCGAGATGCTTGGGCAGTGTGAAGACGACGTTGCCGTACTTGTCGGCGTTCTGGTGCAATTCGATCTGCGCCAGCACCTGATTGGTGAAACTGGCACTCATCACGAAGCTCGGGTGGCCAGTGGCACAGCCGAGGTTCATCAGGCGGCCTTCGGCGAGGATCAGGATCGACCGACCGTTCGGCAGCACGAACTCGTCATACTGCGGCTTGATGTTGATGCGACGCATGCCTTCGACCTTCTTCAGGCCGGCCATGTCGATTTCGTTGTCGAAGTGGCCGATGTTGGCGATGATCGCCTTGTCCTTCATACGGCTCATGTGCTCGACCGTGATCACGTTCTTGTTGCCCGTGGCCGAGATGAAGATGTCGGCGTAATCGACGACGTCTTCGAGCGTGGTCACCTGATACCCTTCGAGTGCGGCCTGCAGGGCGCAGATCGGATCGATCTCGGTGATCACGACGCGTGAGCCCTGGCCCTTGAGCGCCTGTGCGCAGCCCTTGCCCACATCGCCGTAGCCCATCACCACGGCGACCTTGCCTGCGAGCATCACATCGGTGGCGCGATTCAGGCCGTCGATGATGGAGTGGCGGCAGCCGTAGAGGTTGTCGAACTTCGACTTCGTCACGGCGTCGTTCACGTTGATGGCCGGGAAGGCGAGCGTGCCGGCCTTCTCCATTTCATACAGGCGATGCACGCCCGTGGTGGTCTCCTCCGAGACACCGCGAATCGCGGCCAGCACCTTGGTCCAGCGGCCCGGATGGTTCTTCTGTTCAGCGCGCAGCAGGTCGAGGATCACGCCCCACTCTTCCGGCTCGTTGTCGGAATCGAAGCCCGGAATTGCACCAGCCTTCTCGAACTCGGCCCCGCGGTGGACGAGCAGCGTTGCGTCACCGCCGTCATCGAGCAGCAGGTTCGGGCCACCGCCGTCAGGCCACATCAGCGCCTGCTCGGTGCACCACCAGTATTCCTCGAGCGTCTCACCCTTCCATGCAAACACCGGTACACCCTTCGGGTCGGCCACGGTGCCCGTCGGTCCTACGGCAACGGCGGCCGCGGCGTGATCCTGGGTCGAGAAGATGTTGCATGACACCCAGCGCACATCGGCGCCGAGTTCGACCAGCGTTTCGATCAGGACGGCCGTCTGCACGGTCATGTGCAGCGAGCCCATGATGCGCGCCCCCTTGAGCGGGAGCTTGCCCTTGTACTCCTCGCGCAGCGCCATCAGGCCCGGCATTTCCACTTCGGCCAGACGTAATTCCTTGCGGCCCCATTCGGCCAGCGACAGATCACGCACCGCGTAGGGCGGGCGCGCCATCGACGTCATCGTCTCGAGTTCGGTCTGTACTGCAGTGGCCATCGGGGAAATCCTCGGAAAGAAATCAGGATGCAACGAGCGAGAAAAGCGCCGGACCGACGGCCGCCGGATCCACCGGCAGCGCGACGTAGCGCATGGAACTGAACCCCGCCTTCGACAACCAGCCGCGCAATGCGCGCTCGTCGAAGCCCAGCCAGACATGCCCCATCTGCGTGCGGTACTCCTCACGCTCGTGGGCGCACATGTCCGTGATCAGCAGCCGACCACCATCGCGCAACACACGTCGCGCCTCCTTCAGCACCCGTGACGGTTCCGCCACGTGGTGCAACACCAGCATCAACACCGCCACGTCGAGTGCTGCATCATCGAGCGGCAGCGCTTCGAGCGACCCTTCGGCGACCGCGACATTCGGCAGTGACGCGAGCCGCTGACGAGCGGTGGCAAGCATCGCCGCAGAACCGTCCACGGCGTGCACCTGTGCCACGTGCCGCGCCAGCGAGAACGACAGCGATCCCGTGCCGCAGCCCAGGTCTCCCACCACCAGTGTCGGGTCGAGCAGCGCGAGCGTTGACCCGAGGTCGGCGCGCGCGCCGAACAGCGAGGCCACGTTCGCGTCCCATTCCGCCGCGGCCGAGGTGATGAACGCCTCACTGCGCGACCGTCGTGCGACGAGCACCGATTCGACGCGCACCAGATCCTGATGTGCGGCGACCGTCGCCTGCACCGGCTCGCGTACCAGCAGCCAGAGCGCCCGTGCTTCGTGGTCGAGTGTCGGCGCCATGCGGTACCAGCGTGTGGCGCCCTCGGCACGGGACTCGACCCAGGCTTCGTCGGACAGGATGCGGAGATGGCGGCTGACGGTGCTCTGCGGCAGAGCGAGGGCGGTACAGAGCTCGCCCACCGTCAACTCATGGGCCTCCAACGCCAGCAGCAGCCGACAGCGGGTCGCGTCGGCGAGCTCGGTCAGTCGACCGTGAATGGAGAGTTTGGGGGCAGTCATATCCGGTTATCCGGATACATAGATAGCACGGTCATGGCCGGAGGTCAAGCGAGGTGCCCTGCGCTCGGCTGAGACCCACCTTCAAGCGTCGACGATCCGACCAATGTGGGTCGGACGGCGCCGGGGCTTGCTGGGATCCTCTCGATCGCCGACGAGCATTTCAGCAGGTTGGTTACCGGCCCGAATCAGGCACCTCCTTCGCCGATTCCGACGCATTCTGTCGTTGGTTACCCGCACCGAGGGGCACAGCAGGTATATACACGAGTTCGGTAACGATCTCGGCGATACCGATCTCGACGGCAGCGAACGCGAAAGACAGAATTGGCTACATTCGTTGCATGATAGACGAGTATCACAACCCAATACCGTTATCGCTCGTGGAGGCGCCCGCCAGCGGTGCGTGGCGCGACGGCAAGCGCGCGGCTCGCATAGCCTTCGCTGCGGCTGCCGCTGCAGTCGCAGGAGCCCTTTCTGGCAGCGCGAACGTCCTCCAAGGCCAGGCCGGCGCTGACGGGGGCCCGATCGGCGGCGTCCGTCGGATACACGGCGAACTGCGCGACTCGGCCTCGGGGTCCGCCCTGCGCGGAGCTGAGATCCAGATCACGGGTCCCGTCACGCGGCGGAGCCGGACTGACGCCGCGGGCCACTTTGAGTTTGCGCGGCTGCCGGCCGCGCCGTTCACGCTCCGCGTCCGTCTGATCGGATTTGCGCCTCTCGAACGCGTGGTCGACGTCAGCTCCGGTGACGCCACCGTGCGACTCTCGCTGCGCACGAGTACCATCTCGCTCGACTCGATCACGGTGACGGCGAATGCACTGGCCGATCCGCTGGCGCGAGTCGCGGCGACGAGTACGGTGGATGCCGCAGAGTTGGCGGCGACGCGCGGTCAGACACTGGGTGAAACGATCAAGTTCCTGCCCGGTGTATCGGTCGTGCAGTTCGGGCCGAGCATTGCCAAACCCGTGATCCGGGGACTCAACTCGCAGCGTGTGCTGGTGATGAACGCCGGGTTGCGCCAGGAAGATCAACAGTGGGGCACCGAGCATGCGCCCAACATCGACAGCTTCGACGCTGATCAGGTGACGGTGGTACGCGGCGCCGCAACGGTGTTGTACGGTCCCGATGCGATTGGTGGTGTGGTGCGCGTCGAGCACGATCGCGTGCCGGACGGTGGGAGCCTCAAAGGCGATGTGGCATTCAACGGGTTCTCGAACAGTCGGCAGGGCGCGCTCTCGCTCGGCCTTTTGGGTGGCGGCCTGCAACTGCCGTTGGTGGGGCGGACGGGATATCGACTGCGATTCACGAGCCGAGTGGCCGGCAACAGTGCGGCGCCCGACTACTTCCTGACCAACACCGGATTTCGTGAGTTGAACGGCAGTGCAACGCTCGGTGTGCATCGGCCGTGGGGTGAGAGTGAAGTGATGCTCAGTCACTTCAGTACCGAGTTGGGCGTGCTCCGACAGGCTCACGTGGGCAACTTCGATGACCTGCAGCGTTCACTGTCGGCACCGCCGCCGGATTCGTCGTTCAGCTACGGGATCGACCGGCCGAATCAGCGGGTTCAACACACGACGCTGCGCGTGCGTTCTGCCTTCGTGCTGCCTGGTGCAGGTGAGCTGGAAGTCGTCTTTGGATCGCAGGCCAACCATCGCCGGGAGTTCGACAATCACGGCCCGTTGCGGGCGCGTGGGATTGCGGCGTTCAACCTGAAGTTGTTCACGAATTCCCTCGATGTGCGATGGAACCACGGTCTGCAGCATGGGTTCGTCGGCACGATCGGCACCAGCGCGATGGTGCAGGGGAACCAGACGCTGGGCAAGGCGTTCCTGATACCCGGATTCGACCTCTCGCAGGCAGCGGTTTACGCGCAGGAGTCGTACGCCATCGGTCGGGTCACGCTGAGCGCGGGGGCGCGGACGGATGTGTTCTCCCAGACAACGTTGCCTTTCAGCGACGCCGGGATTCGCAGCGAAGCGGGTACCCGACGGTGGAATGGGTTCTCCGGTTCGTTCGGTGGCGAATTGCGGCTCACTGATGCACTGACGACGTCTGTACGGGTGGCGCGTGCGTGGCGACCACCGACGGTCAACGAGCGGTATGCGCAGGGTGTGCATCATGGCACAGCGCAGTACGAGCTTGGTCGCGCGTCGCTCGATCCGGAGCGTTCGGCGGCGGTCGAGGCCGTGGCGCGGTACAGCACCACCGGCACCACGCTCGAAGTGGCGGCGTACAGCAATCAGATCAATGGATTCATATATCTCCAGCCGCGGGCGCCGGTGCTCACGATCCGCGGCGCATTCCCGGCGTTCAACTACAACCAGACCGATGCACGCCTGGACGGTGTGGAGCTCTCCGGTACGCTGGCGCCCACCTCGTGGCTCCGGCTGCAGGGCACGGCCAATGCCGTTCGCGGGTTGGATCGCACGAATGGCGGACCGCTCTTCGACATGCCGGCCGATCGCGCGACGCTCCAGGCGCGTGTCGTCGGCACCAGGCCGCAGTTGGGGAACTGGTACATCGGTCTCGGATCGGTGCTGGTCCGTGAGCAGGACGGTGTGCCGGCCGGCACCGTGTATCAACTGCCGACGGCGGGTTACGCGCTGGCATCCGTCGATTTCGGCTCTGCCAACATCGCCATCGGCGGCCATCGAATCGACGCCGCCATTTCCGTCACCAACCTGCTCAACACCCGGTATCGCGACTACCTGAGCCGGTATCGACTGTTTGTGAATGATGTCGGTCGCGATGTCGTCGTTCGGCTCAGAGTTCCGATTTGAGTTTCCTGTGTGCGGCGTGAGGGAACCGCACACCATTCCGTTCCACTCTCTCATCACAATCCATCAGGATCAGATCATGCAATCAATTGTGCGCCTTTCGCGTGCGCCTCTGGCGCTTACCGCGCTGACGCTCGCCCTCGTCTCCTGCAAGGGCGACTCGATCACCGACCCAGCCGGTGAGTCCGAGGTCATCACCCGCGTCACGCTGACCCTGACGCCGACCACTGGGGCTGCGATCTCGGCCTTCATCGAGGATGCCGATGGTAACGGCCCCAATCCGCCGTCGGCACAGGTAGGGACGTTGAACCTGCCGGCCGGTTCGACGTTTACCGGTGCGGTACGGTTCGAAAACCGGACCGTGACTCCGGTGGAAGACATCACGGCAGAGGTTCTCGCCGAGGCGAATGAGCATCGCGTTTTTTATACCGTGACCGGCGCGGGTATCACGGTGAATTCCACTGATCTTGATGGGGCGGGCAAGCCGCTTGGATTGCGGTTTACGGCAGCGGCCGTCGCAGGGACACCGGCGGGCGCGCGGACGCTGCGCGTGCTGCTCTGCCACTACGACAAGCAGGTGAAGCCGGCGGTCGCGGCGTCGTGCACGGTGGACACGGATATCGATGTGTCGTTCGCGTTGTCGGTGCCCGGCATAGTTTGACGGTTCCGTGAAAGCGGTCGGTGGTCGAGGCGCGCGCCCCGACCACCGTGCTCCGTATCTGCCTTTGGTTGTGGCTTCGGGTTCAGACTGCGGTCATGACCGAATCATGAAAGTCGCAGTGTGAGCCTGTGGATGGTGAAGGTGCCCATCCACCAGATCGTCGATGTGATCGGCGTGCGGCGTTCAGCGCCGAAGGGCCGCCGCTGCGCTTCCTGCGCGACGCGCGTCGCTCGCGCGTGCTGACTCGCCGGCGACTTACCTGATTTTCGAGATGGTCTCGGCGTACGCTGAGCGCGGCGCATCAAGGTCATTCACCGCGAAGTCGAACGCCGCCCTGACCAACGCCGTGACCTTTGGGTTTCGGTAGTCGCTCGCCTGTGTGACGGGGATGTGGCGTATGAGATTGCCCGTGCCCTTGAGGAGGGAGCGGGGATCATCGAGGAGGGTTCCCTTGTTGAAGCCCAGGTTCGCGTGCGCGGTGTAGATCGGCAACATGCAGGAGGCGTCCGACAATTTCTCCGTGACCGAAAAAACCGCGGTCAGCGCATGCGTGTGGTACAGCAGTTCGTTGCTGTCCGGATGCAGTGCGAGCACGAACGCGCGCAGGTCGGTGAACAGCTCGATCAGCGCGTCGTCCCTGCGGGCGAGGTATTTGCGAAAGTTCGGGTGGATGGGTCGCGAAGGTGGCATTGGCGCGAATGTATCGGTGCCCCGTGCGGAACAGGCTGGATCACTCCACGGGCGAGCGCCAACGCAGTCCTGGGAAGCGCGCGAAATCCCGGTCGGTAGAAATCCATTCCGTACCATGCTCGATGGCGAGCGCGGCGTGGTAGGCGTTCGCAACCAGATTCCCCCGGACTCCGCCACTTCGGCAGAGCTCGAGAAAGATGCTCCAGTGACGCACTCCTGATCGCAGCGACACCACGCGAGGATGATTCCGAAGTGCCGCCACGTATGCCGCCGCGTCGATCATCGGCATCGGCGGATTGAAGATGCGTGGGTTGGTCAGGACACGCAGCGCGCCAGACAGCACGAGTTCGGAAATGCCCATCGGCTCCTGCGCAGCGAGCGCCTCGTCGAGCCACGTGCGAAACTCCGTATGTCGCGGCGCGTCGTCTCGCGCCGCGTAAACCAGCACGTTCACATCCGGCGAGATCACAGTTGATCGTCGCCCATGAGTTCCAACAGCGCAGCGTTGCTGTCGAGATCGACTCCGGCGTGCAACCCTCGGCCACCACGGAACACCGGGATGACGGGTGCTGCACTGGACGCTTGAAGGTCGTCCAAAACGGCCGAACGCACTGCGTCTTCAATGAATTCGTTCAGCGAGCGGCCCGCACGCGCTGCTCGCGCTTTTGCCTCGCGCAGCAGGTGGTCGTCGAGACGGATTGTGGTTCTCATGTCTTGATGCTATCACACTGACATTTAAGTGTCAATACTCAGCACCGGCTGGTGTCAGTTTGTTGCAGGGCAGGCAATCCGTCGGCAGTGCGGGCGATCGTCGCCTGCTCGAGGCGTCGGCGCCGCTGTATCGTCAGTACCTGACGTTGCGTGCACGGCACATCGGCGCCGATTCCCCTGGCGCGGTGGCGCTTTGGCGCGACTGGTACAAGCGGTAGGGATCACATGCTCGGCGCAGCTGGTGCTTCGCGACAATGATCCCAGTGGGTGCGACATGATCGGTGT
>CAYMQV010000043.1:1787-25995 GCA_964392395.1 uncultured Gemmatimonadaceae bacterium | reverse complement strand
ACATCGTGCCTTCCGCGGCAATCGTCGGCAGCACCAGCCGCGATGTGACCGCCGCCAGCACCATGCCCGCCAGACCAACGTTCACGACTGGCAGAATACTGGTGACGAGCGCCGGCATCGCACCACCGCCGGTGGGCAGTACACTCACGCCCACCACGTACACCAGCACCAGCGGAATGAGCAGCACGAACTGCGACCAGAGTGCCGCGTCACGACCGAGCAGCCGCATCTCCTTCAGCAGCAGTTCGCGACGCGCGGGTCGCATTCCGGCGAGCAGCAGATGGAATGGTTTCATCAGCACCGATGGCGGATGGTCGCTGCGGCCTGCCGAGCGTACAGCAGAGATTCCGCGCGAATACAGCAGCCGGAAGCTGCCATACGCTCCGGAGAGCGCGGTCGCCGCCAGCAGCCAGAGCCAGGCGAGTGGCTGCGGATCCCAGAACCCGTCGAGCCAGTTCTTCAGTACACGGGCAGCCCATTCGGTGGGCAGCCAGGGCGACAGGGGCACGTCCAGCATTTTCACGACTTCGCCAATCGCCTTCGTGCCCAGCTGCGTCAGCTGGGCCGGTTCCACGCGGTTCATCACGTAGATGGCGCCGATGCAGAGGCCGACACCGATGACGCGGAATGTGAACTGCGCGCGCGTGGGCGGCACAAAGGCGAGCAGCACATACACCGCGATGCAGCCGAGCGAGGTGGCGGTGAGCCACAGTGGTACCCACGCCGCCAGCGCAACCAGCGGCCAGAGCACACCACCACCGAACGCCAGGCCATACCCCGCCAGCAGCGGCACGACGAGCAGCAACGCGATGGCACCACCCTCGGCCACCACCTGCAGAAAGCGGGACGTGAAAAACGTAAGTGCCGGAATCGGCGCCGCGGCCAGGAGCTCGAGATCCTTCGACAGGAAAAACGCCGGCAGCGCGGTCACGATGCAGCTGAGAATCAGCACCGAGCCGATGCTCAATAGCGACATCGCGAGCACCCGGCCGGCGATCGCGGTTCCGATCGAGTCGACCTGCATGAGGTAATTCAGGACCAGCAATACGATCACCGTACCACCAGCCCACGTCACACCGAGCGCCGTCAGGATACCAAGCGGCCCAACCGCCCCCTCGACTTTGCGCTGGCGCCAGAGCGGCTTGATCAGCGTCCCGAGGGTGACCGAACGAAAGAGTGATGATGCAGGCGCGGGTTCCGGCGCCGCGATGAACTCAGGCACTCAGCACCTCGGTCACGTCGCGCGCGGCCGATTCCCCGGTGAGATGCAGGAAGAGCTGCTCGAGTGGTGCGTCGGGCATGCGCAGCCAGGTGCGAAGCTCCGGTACCGTGCCCGAGGCCACCAGCTTGCCACGCTTCATGATGCCGATGCGATCGCAGGTCCCCTCGACCGTTTCGAGGGTGTGCGTCGACATGAGCACGGAGTTGCCACGCGCCGCGTACGCGCGCAGCAGGTCCTTCAGCACGCGCGCACCGCGTGGGTCCAGCCCCACCAGCGGCTCGTCGACCATCAGCACTTTCGGACGGTGCAGGACGGCGGCGGACAGCAGCAGCTTCTGTCGCATGCCGTGACTGTACTGTTCGACCAGTTCGTGTTGCCACGACGTGAGCTCGAACAGTTCCAGCAGTTCGGCGGCCCGTGCCTCGACCGCCTTCCAGTGCAGTCCGTAAAGGGATGCCGAGAAGCGCAGGAATTCGGAGCCGGTGAGCTTGTCGTAGACGTACGGGCGATCCGGGACGAACGCGAGATGCCGCTTGGCGTCGACGGCGTGGGTCCGCATGTCGACGCCGGCGACGCGCACCAGCCCGGCGTCTGCGCGAAGGATCCCGGCCAGCATCTTGAGCGTGGTGGTCTTGCCGGCGCCGTTCGCGCCCAGGAATCCGAAGACCTCGCCGGCTTGCACGGTGAGGTCCAGCCCTTCGACGGCGGTGAAATCGCCGTACCGCTTGGTGACACCCTGCAGTTCGATCATCGTCCCCGCTCAGATGGGATGGGTGGAGGGCGGCTGTGGGCGCCCCGCGCCATGTGCTCAAAGACTGTCGACTGGACCACCCGGTCACTTCATCCAGCTGTTTGCGTGACGAGTCCGCAGCGTGCTGACGGGCGCCCGTCTGACTGGCCGGGTTGTATGCGCCCCCGGGATGGGCGACCTTGCCGTGCTTATGGCAGAAGATTCATTGATCATTCGCGGGGCCCGGGAACACAACCTCCGGAACATCGACGTTACGATCCCACGGAACAAGCTGACGGTCATCACTGGCCTGTCGGGTTCCGGCAAGTCGTCACTCGCATTCGATACCATCTACGCCGAGGGGCAGCGGCGGTACGTCGAGAGCCTGTCGGCGTATGCCCGCCAGTTTCTCGGGCTGATGGAGAAGCCGGACGTCGACTCGATCGAGGGGCTCAGTCCGGCCATCTCGATCGAACAGAAGACCGCCGGTCACAATCCTCGGTCCACGGTCGGGACGGTCACCGAGGTCTACGACTACCTCCGGCTCCTCTGGGCCCGCGCGGGCGTGCCGCACTGCCCTAACTGCAGTCGCACGGTGCAGCGGCAGAGTGCGGCGCAGATCACCGACGTGGTCCTGCTCGGCCATCCGGGAACGAAGCTCGAGGTGCTGGCGCCGCTGGTGCGAGGACGAAAGGGGGAATTCCGCGAACTGTTCGAGGCCGCACGGAAGCAGGGCTTCGTGCGCGCGTGGGTGGACGGTGAGGTGATCGAGCTGGCCGATCCGCCGAAGCTGAATCGCCGCATGAACCACGATGTCAGCGTGATCGTCGATCGTCTGGTGCTCAAGACGGACGATCGCGGCCGCCTTGCCGACTCGATCGAAACAGCGCTCAAGCTGGCCGACGGGATGGTCGAAGTGGTGTCGTTGGTGAGCGGGGCGCGTGAGAGCGCGATGTTCAGCGAGCGGTACGGCTGCCCGCATTGCGGCATCTCCCTGCCCGAAATGGAACCGCGTCACTTCTCCTTCAATTCCCCGTTCGGCGCCTGCCCGACCTGCAGCGGCCTCGGTGTGAAGCGGATGGTGAACGGGGAGCTGATCCTCGGCGATCCGTCGCTGACGTTGCTCGAGGGCGTGGTGCTGCCGTGGGGCGAGCCCGATGGCTATCTGCGCAAGGTGATTCTGCCAGGGCTGGCCGAGGCGCTGCAGTTCGACCTGAAGACACCGTGGGGCGAGCTGCCGCAGTATGTGCGGCATGCGCTGTTACATGGGCTCGACTCGCTCACCGCGCCTGCCGCGGCGGTCGCAGCGGTGCACAAGACGGCGAAGAAAGCAACGGCGAAGAAGATCGCCAGCAAGCCGGTGGCGAAGGTTGCGGCCAAGTCGGCCGCGAAGCCGCTGCTCAAGTGGGACGGCATCCTTGCCACCATCCAGCGACGATTCGACGAGACCGACAGTGATTCGATTCGAGTCGAACTCGAGGCGTTCATGCTGGCCACGCCGTGCCCGAGTTGTCATGGCACGCGGCTCAAGCCGGAGTCGCTCGCCGTCACGATCGAACGGCGGAATCTGGGCGAGGTGGTCGCGATGTCGGTGTCGGAATCGCTGGCATTTTTCCGCGGCGTCCCGGTGCGCGCGCCTGGAAAGCCGATTGGCCTCGATGCGGAAATAGCGGGGCCGATCCTGAAGGAAGTGACGGAGCGACTGGGCTTTTTGGTGGACGTCGGTCTGGACTACCTGACGATGAATCGCAGTGCCGAGAGCCTCAGTGGCGGCGAAGCGCAGCGGATTCGGTTGGCCACGCAGATCGGCTCGAAGCTGTGCGGCGTGTTGTACATCCTCGACGAACCGAGCATCGGGCTGCACTCGCGTGACAACGAGCGGCTGCTGCATACGCTGACGCAACTGCGTGATCTGGGGAACACGGTCATCGTCGTCGAACACGACGAAGAGACGATGCGCCTTGCCGATCACGTGCTCGACATGGGCCCTGGGGCAGGGAAGCATGGTGGCATGCTGATCGCCGAAGGTACCATCGACGATATCCGCAATACGAAGGGCTCGCTCACGGGTGAGTATCTGTCCGGCAAGCGCAGCGTTCCGATTCCCGCCGTGCGGCGGCCTTTCGATGCGACGCGCACGCTGAAGATCGAGAATGCGCGTGAACACAACCTGCGCGGAATTGATGTCGAGATTCCGCTCGGCATGTTCGTGGCGGTCACCGGTGTCTCGGGTTCGGGCAAGTCGACGCTGGTGACGGACATTCTGCAGCGCGCCTTGTCGCGGCATTTCTTCCGGGCGCGTGTGATTCCGGGCATGCATGACCGGATCACAGGCATTCAGCATCTCGACAAGCTGATCGATATCGACCAGAGTCCGATCGGCCGCACACCGCGCTCCAATCCGGCGACGTACACCGGGCTCTTCACGCCGATTCGCGAACTGTTCGCCGAGATGCCGGAAGCGAAGATCCGCGGCTACGGTCCGGGGCGATTCAGCTTCAACGTGAAGGGCGGGCGGTGTGAGGCGTGCCAGGGCGATGGGCTGGTGAAGATCGAGATGCACTTCCTGCCCGACGTCTTCGTGCCGTGCGACGTGTGCAAGGGCAAGCGGTTCAACCGGGAGACGCTCGAGGTACGATTTCGCGGCATGAGCATCGCGGATGTGCTGGATCTGACGGTGGAAGATGCGGTGACGGTATTCGAGAACCAACCGCGGATCGCGCAGAAGCTGATCACGCTGGCCGATGTCGGACTGGGGTACGTGCATCTCGGGCAGAGCGCGACGACGTTGTCGGGTGGCGAAGCACAGCGTGTGAAGCTGGCGACCGAATTGAGCAAGCGCGACACGGGTCGGACGCTTTATATCCTCGATGAACCGACGACGGGGCTCCATTTCGAGGATGTGCGGGTGCTGCTCGAAGTACTGCACAAGCTGGTGGACAAGGGGAATACGGTGCTCGTGATCGAGCACAACCTGGACGTGATCAAGACCGCGGACTGGATCGTGGATCTGGGTCCCGACGGCGGTGTGGGCGGCGGTGCGCTCGTGGCCAGCGGCACGCCGGAGATGGTGGCGGCGGAACCGGGCAGCTACACCGGGCAATTCCTGGCGGGGATGCTCAAGCCGGTGCGCGTTGTGGGGAAATCGTCGCGGCGGTGAGGGTTTTGCGCTCGAGATCGGCGTGGCTGTTCAACTGCCGAACTGAGCCAACTGGACCAACTGAACTGGACCAACTGAACTGGACCAACTGAACTGGACCAACTGAACTGGACCAACTGCTTCACACAGAGACGCAGAGGCACAGAGACACAGAGACACATCGCTTTGGTGGCGGTTTCGGAAAGAATAAAAGCTGTAGGAACTGCGATTGCGAGCGCAGTTCCTACAGCTTTTTCCGTGTTCTTCACTCACCGACAGTGCCCGCGACTCTGCGTCTCTGTGTCTCTGTGTCTCTGTTGTGACGCAGTTGGTTCAGCGGTTCAGCGGTTCAGCCCTCAGTCTTCAGCGGTTCAGCCATCCTTCCGCTGCGCGCTCCAGATAGCCACACAGCGCCGAACACGCATCATTTCAGACGGTCTTCGCAAGCATCGGCGCAAGCAACTGCTCAAGTCGCACACCTTCCGCTTCACCCTGGAAGTTGAGCACCATGCGGTGACGCAGCACCGGCAGCGCCATGTCGCGCAGGTCATCCAGATCGGGCACCGCACGTCCCGCGAGCGCCGCGCGCGCCTTGGCGCCCAGCACCAGATACTGCGATGCCCGAGGCCCCGCGCCCCAGCGCACGTACTTGTTCACTTCCGGTGACGCTTCATCACTCCCGGGGCGCGTGCCGCGCGCGAGTCGCACGGCGTGCTGAATCAGCGTTGGCGGTGCCGGCAGTCGACGCACCAGCTGCTGCATCTGCGTCAGTTCCGCCGCGCCAAGCACTGCGCGAACCGGGCCCTGTGCGCCTCCCGTCGTGGCCAGCACGATGCGCTCTTCCTCGTCGCGCGTCGGGTAGCCGATGCGCAGTTCGACCATGAACCGATCCAGTTGCGCTTCCGGCAGTGGATACGTGCCTTCCTGCTCGATCGGGTTCTGCGTGGCGAGCACGAAGTACGGGCGCGGCAGCGCGTGCGTCTGCCCACTCACGGTGACCTCGCGTTCCTGCATCGCCTGCAGCAGTGCGGCCTGCGTCTTCGGCGGGGCGCGGTTGATCTCGTCGGCGAGCACGATGTTGGCGAACACCGGACCCTGTACGAAGGTGAAGACGCGACGGCCGGTGGCGGCGTCATCCTGCAGCAGCTCGGTCCCGGTGATGTCGCTCGGCATCAGATCCGGCGTGAACTGAATGCGATTGAAGCTCAGGTCGAGCGCCTGGGCCACCGTTTGCACCAGTAGCGTCTTGGCCAGGCCCGGCACGCCAACCAGCAGGGCATGACCGCCGGCCAGCATGGTGGCCACCAGATTTTCGACGATCGCTTCCTGCCCGACGATGCGCTGGGCAATCTGCGCCACCAGTGCCGTGCGCGCTGCGCCCAGTCGCTCGAGCAGTGCGATGTCGTCGTGTGATCCGGACAGCTGTGGTGCGCTCATTGCCTTCGGGTGACACGCGAATGAAGAAAGAACGACGGCGACAGCATCGCCGTCGCACGCGTCACGGAAGACTGAATACTACCTGCGCCGTTGCCGGATGATTCTCACTGCGGAACCGGGCCACGGCAGTAAAGGTGCCACGCGGAAGTGACTCCTGCCACGTCGCTTCATAGTCCCGCGATTCGTGCTGGTCCAACAGATGCGTTCGCATCGGCTGCGTGAACAGGCGGCCGCTGCTCCAGGTCCAGACGTCGCGACCGCGAGCGTCACGCACCACGAAGTCCACTTCCTGCCCATCGGCGAAACGCAGCTCGTGACGCTTCTCGCTGGCGTTGTTCGCCGCCAGTTCGAAGGTCACGTTATCTACGCCGGGTGTCACGCGAAGGTTGAGCGTCATCGGTGCCCCTGCGGATGCGCTCTGCGCCATCGCCTCGCCGCGAGCCGGGAGCGACAGCGACTGCTTCTGTCCGTCCACGCCGGCGTAGGTGAGCACCTGCCCTGAAGCACCCGTCCGCGTCAGCGGGGACGAGCGGTCAGAACAGGCGGCGCAGCCGAGGGCTGCGACGGCGAGCGCGGCAAGCGCGCGGAGGCGGGGCATCCGACAAACCTCTGTCAAAGTTTCAATCGAGCAGTCGAGCTGGGTAGGTGAAGACAGACTAATGGATATATCCATCCGTAGTCAACACGACTGGACCGGCGTTTGGTCACAGGTAAGTGTCGATAGATTCGTGACTTAAGGCAAGCGAACTAAACCACACCTGCCCATCAGGCAATTCTCGCGCCACCTAAACATCAGTCTGCCAGAAATTCGCTTGCGAAAAATTTCACAAGCGGCTAGCCTTCCCACCAGAATGGCAGTCGCGTCGGGAGGGTCCGGGCTCCGGATGGCCGGTGGAGGAATCCAGCTGGCAGTCGCGCTCATCGCCGGTCTGTACGGCGGACAGTGGCTCGACCGGCGCTTCGAGGTCACGCCGGTTTTTCTGTATTCCGGCGTCGCGCTCGGCGCCATTGGCGGCATGACAGCGCTCTACCGACAGCTGATGCGCGTGACGCGCGACGAGGAGGAGGCACGCAAGCGATGATCCGCGCAATCTTGCTCTATCTCCTTGTTGCCGTAATGGTTACGGTCGCCGCCGGGTGGGTGCTCGTGCTCGTCTATCCGGGTGCTGACGCCCTGCGTGCCATCATCACCAGCGCGCTGCTGGCGCTTTCCATCCAGCTCATTGCGTTCATCCTCCTGCAGCTCTTCAAGGGGAAGAATGTCATGGCCGGTTGGGGGCTGGGGGCCCTCCTCCGTTTTGCTGGGCTGGGCATCTACGCCATGTTCGCCACCAAGGCGCTCGGGCTCGACATGAACTCGGCCCTCGTCAGTCTGGCCTGCTTTCTTTTCCTCTCGATGCTGATCGAACCACTGCTGGTCAACGTATGACGATGCGACTGCTGCGACTTCTGATCTCCGCGGCCGCGGTAGTGCTGCTGGCCTTCCCCGCGCAGGCGCAGGCGGCCGAGATCGACATCATCACACCGCACATCACCGACGCCCACGAGATCGAGATCCCGTGGGCGACGTGGCCGACCATGCACAAGGTGGTGCATCTGCCGCGGTGGACCCCGTTCATGCTGCCGGGTACGCACGTCGTCGTCGACATGTCGCCCACGAAGCATGTCGTCTGGATGCTGATCTCGGCGCTGACGGTCTGCCTGCTGCTGATTTTCGCGGCGCGTGCCCAGCGTCGGCAGACGGCAACCGCCGGACATGCGAAGGGGTTCGCCGGCGGCATCGAAGCGATGGTGCTGTACATCCGGAATGAAGTCATCATTCCCAATGTCGGGCATCACGGGAACGGATTCGTGCCGTTCCTGCTGACCCTCTTCTTCTTCATCCTCTTCTGCAACCTCTGGGGCATCTTCCCCTGGGGCAGCACGGCCACCGGCAACATCTCGGTGACCGCCACCCTCGCACTGCTGACGTTCTTCGTCGTCGAAGCGGCGGGGATGCGAGCGCAGGGACTGGGATACCTGAGCACGATCTTCTACTGGAACAAGGATCTGCCGATGTACATGCGGATCCCGATGTTCATCATCCTGTCGCCGATCGAGTTCATCGGAAAGCTCACCAAGCCATTTGCGCTCACGATCCGTCTGTTCGCGAACATGACGGCGGGCCATATCGTGGTGTTGGCATTGATCGGGATGATCTTCGCCTTCAAGAGTATTGCGAGCGGTGCGCCGTTTCTGATGGCCGTGGCCATCAACATGCTCGAGCTGTTCGTGGCGTTCCTGCAGGCGTTCATCTTCACGCTGTTGTCGAGCGTGTTCATCGGACAGATCCGCGAGGCGCACCACTAGGATGCTGGACCGCCGCCGGTGTGCTCGTGCGCATCGGTGGCGTGACTGTAGCTGGTCGAATGACCGGCAAAGCCCGTTGAGCCGCTGGCTCGTTGACGGGTAGTGTTGCGGTTCCGGCCGCACGACCGCGCGAGACACTCCTGAACTTCTTCTTCACGGTATCAGCACAATGTCGATTCTTCCCCTCCTCCAGGCTGCGGCCGAAGTCGAGTCCAACACCAAGGGTCTGGCCATGATCGGCGCCGGTCTCGCCGCCGGCCTGTCGGTCATCGGCGCCGGTATCGGCATCGGCAACATCGGTGGCCGCGCCGTTGAAGGCATGGCACGTCAGCCGGAAGCCGCTGGTCGCATCCAGACCGCCGCCCTGATTCTCGCCGCCCTCGTCGAAGGTGCCGCGCTTTTCGGCGCCGTGATCGGCTTCCAGATTGCCGGCAAGGTCACATTCTGACCTGATCGAAACGGCGCGGTCGCTGCCCCCGACCAGGGGCAGTGCACCGCGCTCGATTCGTCATCGTACGACTTCGGCGGGCCGTCTGCGTCGGTCGACGGCTCCGTCCGCCTGAGCTCCACCTCTTCCGCTTCGTCCCGCCATGCGCCGCACTCTCGTCACCCTCTCGCTGTCACTCGCCTCCGCGACCTCGTTGCTGGCGCAAGCGCACGCTGCTGCCGAAGGCGGCGCGTCGAACATGCTCGACCCGAAGGTCGGGCTGATGTTCTGGACGCTGCTGATCTTCATCTTCCTGTTGGTCGTGCTGTCGAAGTTTGCGTACAAGCCGTTGCTGGCGGCCGTCGAAGCGCGTGAAGCGGCGCTCGAGAAGGCGCTGGGCGACGCGAAGCGTGATCGCGACGAGGCGGCCAGGCTCCTCGCCGAACAGCAGAAGCAACTGGCCGAGACCCGCGCCGATGTACAGAAGGTGATGGCCGATGGCCGCGCCGCCACGGAAGCGCTGCGGGCCGAAATGCTCGAAAAGGTGAAGGCCGAAGGTGCGGACATGCTCGACCGCACCCGGCGCGAAATGCAGGCGGAGAAGGAGAAGGCGGTGGCCGAGCTCCGTCGCGAGGCCGTCGATCTCGCGATCTCGGGCGCCAGCAAGGTGATTGGTCGCAATCTCGACAGCGCGACGGATCGCACGCTGGTTGAATCCTTCCTCGCCGGACTCGATGCGCCGAAGGGGTCGCGCTGATGCGCGACACCACTATCGCTCGTAACTACGCCGAGGCACTGGTGACGCTGGCACAGCGCGCCGGAGATCTGGACGGGTGGGGCCGGATGATCGACGAGGTGGGGCAACTGGTGACCCACGATCAGCGCGTACGTCGGTTTCTCGAGTCGCCCAGTGTGCCAGTGGTCGCCAAGAAGGCCATTCTGCGCAAGGCGTTCGAGGACCGCATGCCACGCCTGATGGTGCGTTTTCTGGAGGCGCTGGTGCAGAATCGACGCCAGCTGTTGATCCCGACCATCGCAGCCGAGTATGCGACGCTGGTGGACGAGAGTCTGGGCCGCGTCCGCGCGGAAGTGACGCTTGCGCGGGAACCGCAGCCGGGTGAGGTCGAGGCCATCGCGGCGTCGCTCTCGAAGACCCTGGGCCGGACGGCCGTGGCCCACGTTCGCGTCAATCCGGACATCGTTGGTGGCGTGATCGTGCGCGTGGGAGACTATGTGAAGGACGGCTCGGTACGCCGTCGTCTGGGACTGCTGAAATCCAAGCTGGTGCAACAGTCTCGCTGACGCGCTGGTCTCGCGACACTAGACTAGACTCCCCATCGACGCGCGGCGTGGTCCCCAACAGCGGGATCGCGCCGTGGAGGGTCCACTCACCGCCTCTCGCTGGATCGTCGATGCGACCTGCCCTTCGTGCACCGCTGTTTGCAGTTGCCCTGCTGGTGCCAGCGCTGCTGGTCGCCCAGCGCAGCGGGACGTCGCCTGCCAGTGGCGACACCCTCGGGTACTGGCAGCAACGTGCCAACTACGACATCATCGCCCGGCTGGACGAAGCACGGCAGACCATCGTCGCGACCGGTACGCTCCGGTACACGAACAACTCGCCGGATGTGCTGAGCGAGATGTTCGTGCATCAGTACCTGAACGCATTCCGGCCATACTCCAAGTGGAGTGACACCGACGAACGCGAAGGGCGCACGCGCTTCGAGCTGCTCGAAGATCCAGCGTTCGGCTTCGAGCGGTTCACGGCTCGCCCAACGGTCGATGGCACGCCGGTCTCGGTCGATTATCCCGGCTCGCCCGACAGCACCGTCGCACACTTCACGCTCCCGAAACCGCTTCGCCCGGGCCAGTCGATCTCGGTGTCGTTTGCCTGGGAGGCGCGGCCAAGCACCACGTTTCGGCGCCAGGGCCGCCGCGGTCGTCACTACGATCTCGCGCAATGGTATCCCAAGGTCGCCGTCTACGATCGGGGAGGCTGGCAGCGCAACGCGCTGGTGCCGGCAGGGGAGCTGTACGGTGAGTTTGGCGATTTCCGTGTTGCGCTGGTCGTGCCTGAGGACCAGATCGTCGGCGCGACCGGCATACCCGTGGCGGGTGATCCCGGCTGGGAGCGAGCCAGGCGTGGAGCGGCGTCGCCACTGCTCCAGCGAGCTGCCTATGGGCTTGCTGGCGCAAGTGCGCTGGTTCCGATCGCGCCGGCAGCGATGCGGACGGTGGTGTTCGAAGCCAGGGACGTGCACCACTTCGCATGGACCACGGATCCGGAGTATCGGTATGAAGGGGGCGTATACGTGCGCGGGCAGCCCCGGCCCCGGACGCAGTTTCGCATCTGGGACACGGTTGGTGTCCACGTGCTCTATCGGCCGGCTGATGACACGACCTGGGGGCGGGGCGTCGTGGTGCAGCGGACCATCGACGCAATGCGGTGGCTCGAGGAGGTCTACGGTCCCTACGCCTATCCCCAGATCACGGCGGTCCATCGCCTGGATGGCGGCGGCACCGAATTCCCGATGATGATGCAGAACGGCAGCCCCGCCTTCGACCTGATTCTTCACGAAGCCGGTCACATCTTCACCTATGGCATCCTCGCCAACAACGAGTGGCGCTCGGCGTGGCTGGATGAGGGACTGACGAGCTATCAGACTTCGTGGCGCCTTGGCGCCACGCCGCATGACAAGGCGGCCGGCAGTCTGGCCAGCAACCCGCGCTGGACGTCGCCGCCGCTGGATGTGCCCGCGATGCAGCGACGCGAGCGGTTCATCGCGGGCGCCGAACCGCTCAGTACGAATGCGGACGTGTTTCGTTCGTTGAACAGCTACGGCGCCATGTCGTACGATCGCGCGGAGCAGATGTTTGGCGCCCTGCGCGACGTGGCTGGCGAAGCGGCGTTCAGCCGGATCTGGCGGGAGTACTACAGCCGCTGGGCGATGAAGCACGTGGATCGACTCTCGCTCCAGAAGTCGGTGGAGCGGGTGACAGGCACGTCGCTGGCCTGGTTCTTCGACCAGTGGTTGGACACGGTCGGCGAGGTGCAATACACCCTGAAGGACATCACCGTAACGCAGCGCCGTCCGACCGAGTGGGTGACGACCGCTCAACTCGTTCGTATTGGGGCATACCGTCATCCCATGCCTGTCGGGGTGCGGACCGCGAGTGGCTGGACCTTCGTGCGTGGCGATCCGATGAAGGACGATCAGCGGTTCACCATCACGACAACCGAGAAGCCGGACCTGGTCCGACTGGATCCACTGGGCTTGACGGATGATGTGCGCGCCAGCCGCCAGCAATGGCCGGCTCCAACTCCCTGACCTCAATCGACCTGCCCATGAGTGGACCTGTAGAGATCCGCACCGTTCCAAAGCCCTGGGGACATGAAACCATCTGGGCCCTCACTGACCGCTACTGCGGCAAGGTGCTGCACATCAAGGCCGGCGAAGCACTCAGTATTCAGTATCACAACAAGAAGGACGAAACCATCCACTTGCTGTCGGGGCATTTGATGTATCGCGTGCAGATCGACGACGTACTGACCGACGTGCACCTCCAGCAGGGCCAGAGCTACCGCATCACGCCCGGCACCGTTCATCAAATGGAAGCGGTGACCGATTGCGACGTGCTCGAGGTGTCGACACCAGAGCTCGATGATGTCGTGCGCTTGAATGACCGGTATGGCAGAGAGGGTACCAGCGCGGCCTGAAGGCCGCCTTGTTGTTGCGCCGGCACGCTGGTCCATCCACCGCGTGCCTGCTCTCGGCACACGCTTTCCACCCTGAAGATTCATGAGACGCATGAAGGTCATCATTCCGCTGGCGGGCAAGGGAACGCGACTGCGTCCCCATACGCACCTCGTGCCGAAACCGATGCTCAAGGTCGCAGGGCGACCCGTGATGAGCTACGTGATGGACGATGTGATGAAACTCGGCAACGTCGAGCAGGTCGTCTACATCACCGGACACCTGAAAGAGAAGGTCGAGGACTACGCACGCTCCACCTATCCAGTGCCGAGTGTGTTTGTCGAACAGGCGGTACAGGATGGCACGGCCGGCGCGGTCAACCTGGCAATGCCATATGTCGACGGACCGGTCCTGATCATCTTCGTCGACACGATTTTCGACACCGATCTCTCCATCGTGAACACCAGCGATGATGATGGCATCATCTGGGTGAAAGAGGTCGAGGACTATCAGCGCTTCGGCGTCGTGGTCGCGGACGCGGACGGCCATATGACTCAGATCGTCGAGAAGCCGAACACCCCGATCTCGAAGCGTGCCAACATCGGGCTGTACTACATTCGCAACTGGAAGCTGCTGGCCGAGGGCATCAGGCATGTCCTCACGCAGCCGACGAACAAGGGGGAGTACTACCTCACGGATGCGTTCCAGTACATGATCGAACATGGTGCGAAGATCAAGGTCGTCGACGTCGAAGGGTGGTACGACGCCGGCAAGCTGGATACGCTGCTGGAGACGAACCAGGCGATGCTCGACAAGCGACAACTGGCGCGCGTGCCAGCCGGGTTTTCCGGCGCCACGATCATTCCGCCGGTCTACATCGAGGACGGTGCCAGCGCGAGCGATGCGACGATTGGTCCGAACGTGTCGCTGGGCAAGGGTGTGAAGGTCATTGGTTCGACGATCAGCAATACGGTCGCGGGCGACAACTGCACGATCAGTCACTCTGTCATTCACGACAGCATGCTGGGCGACAACGTCACGCTGAGCGGGGTCAAGGGCAGCATGACCCTCGGAAACGATGCGGAGTTGCGCGTCGACTGATCGCTGGCTACGACGACCGTGTGTGGCGAGGGGACCTGTGCAGCATGCGCAGGCCCCCTCTTCGGTTCGCGCCCCCAGCCTGGGTCATGCCCGCGAGCGCGATCGGGTGCGCCGCCACGGTGTCAGCGGCGCAGCACCGCGGCCCCGACGATGATTCGCAGCGCGCGCTCGAGACCTCGCACACCGTTTGTGTCGTCGTACCACTCGTGCGGCGTGTGCGTCCCTCCGCCGCGCCCGCCGGCACCGATGGCGATGGCTGGCATGCCGAGCGCGATCGGTACGCTGGCGTCGGTGCTGCCAGCGGCCAGTCGCGGTGTCGCGCCCATCGCAATCGTGACATCGACCGCCAGCCGGACCAGGGGTGCCGTGGGCGACAGGGTGCCACATGGGCGATCACCGATCTGCTCGATGTGACTCTCGAGCGGCGCACTGTTCGCCGTTCGCCGGCCGTTTTCGCTCCGCTCGATGCGCGCCACGGTCTCGTGGAGCGTTCGGCCGAGATCCACGAGCACGGCCGCGCCGAGGCTGCGGATATCCACCTCCAGCCAGGCCGCGCGCGGCACGCTGTTGATGCTCTCGCCGCCGCCGATTCGCGCGACGGTGAGCGTGGTCCGCGGCTCACGTGGCAACAGCACGGCTTGCAGTGCCGTCGCGACCGCGGTCACGGCGTGCACCGGGTTGGCGACGCCGAAATCGGCCCAGCTGTGGCCGCCCGAGCCACGGAACGTGACACGCCATCGCGTGCTCCCGAGTGCCGCGTTGACGATGCGATCGTCGCCCGCACCGTCAATCGCAATCACGGCCATCGGGGCGGGCGTTGCGTTCTGCATCAGGGCTTTCATGCCTCGAAGGTCACCCAGCCCCTCTTCGCCCACCGTGCAGGCCAACACGATATCGTGCAATGGCTGCATGTCAGCGACATGTATCGCGTCAGCCAGCGCCAGCAGTGCTGCCAGCCCGCGACCGTTGTCACCAATGCCAGGACCGGTCAGGCGCGCGCCAGTGTGGTGCACCACTGGGGCCGTCTCCTCGAATACCGTGTCGAGATGCGCGCAGCACCAGACCGCGCGCGCATCATCGCCGGGCTTGACTGGCCGTGGGCGTCGCGCAATCACATTCCCTGTGGCGTCGCGTCGCACGTCGGTCCATCCCAGGCTGATGAAGCGCGCCGCCATCCAGTCGGCGCGCGCCGCCTCCGACCCCGTCGGTGCGGGGATGCGCGTGAGCTCGCACTGCCAGGCCAGCGTCTGCGCGTTGCCGCTGACGAGGCGCGCTCGCGCTTCGTCGAGCGCGGTTCGGGATGCACGCTGCGGCGCAATTGCGGATCGGAGGCGATGGAGCATCTGCCAACGAAGTATCGGCGCTGGCGGCCGGGCAAGCACTTCCGCCGAAGACGAGCATACATTGCTTTCCATATGACGCTGCCAGACGACACGCCGTCTGTCCTGTACGACTGGAATACGCCGCCCCTTCGCCGCCGCGCGATCGACGTCGCCGATTCGACACTCTGCGATGGACTGCACTGTCCCTCGGTGATCGACCCGTCGCCGCGCGACAAGCGGCGCCTGCTGTCGCTCATCAGCGCACTCGGTCTCCGTTCGGCCACGCTCGGGTTTCCTGGTGCCGGACCGCGGCAGGCCGCCGATGCACTCGATCTGGCACGGGAGCTCTCGCGGGCACAGTGGATGATTGACGCATCGTGCCACGCGACGGCGACGGTGAAGGACGTCGCGATGGTCCTCGACGTCCGCGAACGCTCCGGGCTCGATGTCGAGGTGGCGATTGCGCTTCCCGTTTCGCCGATTCGTCTCGAGGCCGAGGGAATCACGATCGATCGGCTGCAGGAGAGCGCCGAAACATCGGTCACATTCGCGGTTCGCGCAGGGGCGCGTGTGGTCGCGGTGCTGGAGGATGCGTCGCGCACGCCGCCCGAGATGTTGGCGGTGCTGATCAATCATCTGGTGGCGCTCGGCGCGTCTGCCGTTCGGATCTGCGACAGCGTTGGGCACTCCACGCCGGATGGCACACGTTCGCTGATGCGCTTTGCGGCCGAGCAGGTGAAGGGCCGTGGCGCCCGCTCCATCCGGCTCGACTGGCAGGGACAGAACGATCGCGGGCTGGCGTTGGCGAATGCGATGGCGGCAGTGGAATCCGGCGTCGATCGGGTGCACGCCAGCGCACTTGGCCTGGGTGAGCGCAGCGGCACGGTGGCGATGGAGTCGCTGCTGACGAACCTTCGTCTGATCGGTCGGTGGCCGCACACCCTTGGTGCGCTGGCCGAGTATTGCGACTCGGCGGCGTCGGCCTTCGGCATCGCCATTCCTGCGGCGCAGCCGGTGGTTGGCTCGGATGCGTTCCGGACCGGCTCCGGTGCGCACGCCACGGCTCTGGTGAAGGCACTGCGCGCCGGCAATCGCTGGCTGGCCGACAACGTCTGTTCGAGCGTGCCCGCGAGTTTTGTCGGCGTCGAGCACCGCATCGATATCGGTCCCGTCGCCGGCCTGTCGAACGTGCGGTGGTGGCTCTCGCAACACGGGTACGACCCGTCCGATCTGGTGCTGATGCGAGAACTGCTGCTGGCAGTGAAACAGACGCAGCGCGTGGCCAGCGATGATGAGTTGCACACGATGGCCGACGCACTGCTCGGCGCACGGTCCGCGCGGAGCTGACCGTGGTGTCGGGCGGTGGAACGCCGACCCGACTGCCGCCGATCGTGCGTGCGCTGGCACTGGTGAGTCTGCTCACCGACGCCGCCAGCGAAATGATCTATCCGCTGCTGCCCGTGTTTCTGACGACCGTGCTCGGGGCGTCTCCAGCGATGCTCGGAGTGCTGGAGGGTGCGGCTGAGAGTACGGCGGCACTGGTGAAGCTCACCAGCGGCTGGTGGAGCGATCGCGTTCGTCGGTACACGCCGCTGGTGCTGGCCGGCTACGCCCTCGCCGCTGTCACACGCCCATTCATCGGCGTGGCACAGTCAGCGTGGCAAGTGGTCGGGCTGCGTTTGATCGATCGTGTTGGCAAAGGCATTCGTGGCGCGCCACGGGATGCCTTGCTGGCCGGCAGTGTCGCACCTGCGATTCGCGGGCGGGCGTTTGGTTTTCACCGGGCCGCCGATCATCTCGGCGCCGTGATCGGGCCGATTGCCGCCTGGGTGCTGCTGCAGCAGCTGCACCTGACGCTTCGCACCGTGTTCATGCTGAGTGTCGTTCCTGGGCTGCTGGCGGTGCTCACGATCCTGATCGCCGTTCGAGACCCTGCTGACAGGAAGCTCACCCGCGGCGAAGTGGTTGCCCGCAGCGCCAGCGACACGACACCGATGCCGCGACGATTCTGGGGCGTGCTCGGCGTGCTGTTGCTCTTCACGCTGGGTAATTCGAGCGATGCGTTTCTTTTGTTGCGCGCGCAGCAACTCGGTGTACCGATCGCGATGCTCCCGTTGCTCTGGGCGGCGCATCATGTGGTGAAGTCAGTGGCAAGTGTGCCCGGCGGCGCGCTCAGTGACCGGATTGGACGGCGAACGGTGCTGCTGGCCGGATGGGGGTGGTACGCTGCGGTCTACGCCGGATTTGCGGTGGCGACGACCGCCGCGCAGGTGTGGATGCTGTTCCTGGCGTATGGCTTGTACTTCGGCCTGGTCGAAGGGACGGAGAAGGCGCTGATTGCCGATCTGGCGCCGGAGAGCCGTCGCGGCACCGCATTCGGCTGGTACAACGCCACGATGGGCGTGGCTGCGCTGCCGGCGTCAGTGCTGCTCGGCACCATCTGGAGTGCGCGTGGCCCGACCATGGCATTCAGCGTCGGAGCGGCGCTTGCGGGCGCTGCGATGCTGCTGGGTGCGTTTGCGCTGCCGAGTCAGCGCGAACTGCGGAGCTGACAGGGCGCGAGTGCAGCGCGCCGGAATGGCGATCTGGAATGACGAAGGGCACCGTGTCACGGTGCCCTTCGTCGTCTGCGGTTCGCTCAGCGGCGTGTCAGGGAACGACTACTCTGGCCTGATTCCCGCCGCCGCCACCGCCGCCCGTACCTGACGCGCCGCCTGCGTTGACGGCCACTGCCCCGAGTGCCGCCAGGCCGACTCCACCAGCGATCGTAAGGATTGTACGCTTTCGTGAAAAAGTCCGCACCTTGACGTCCTGTATGAACGGACGCGGAATTGATGCGGTGGTTCCATTCGATGAAAACTTCTGCCGTGTGGTCGTGTAGGTATGCTCGACCGCGACGACGACGGTATCCGCGCTCGAGCGAACCACCGTTCCTTCGACCTCATTCACGCCCTGGCCGAGCGTGGAGCCCAGCGCGACAGTGCCGGCGAGCGTGAGGCGCACTGTCACTGGCGTGGTTTCGGGGAGCACCGCGCTGGTGTTCGGGATGAAGGCATAACACGCACTCAGTGACGAAGCCGCCACGCATGCGATGGCCATACCGACCAAACGCCGGGCCGCGATGTTCCGCGGCCCGGCGTTGATGGAGCGGTGACGCTCCAGGGTGATCACCGGACGCACGCCGTTGGACGGTCCTGCGCCGGCTTCGGTGCGAGCGGGTTCTGCGTAGCCTCGTCGAAGCTGATCGGGAAGAAACAGGGACGGATGGTGGCTGCGCGGATCGGCAGCCACTTGTCCGCCGGCTGGTTGAACCGGTAGTGATCGTGCAGGCGACGACCCTGCAGGAACAACCCAACCCGACGCTCGTGGATCAGAATCGCCTGTGCCGTCGGCGTTCCGGCCCATGCTGCCTTGCCATCGATGGCGCGGGCAGCGTTGATCCGCGTCGTGAACTCGGTCGTGTTGCCAGCTGCCAACGCGGCTTCGGCGAGGATCAGATTCATCTCACGACCTGACGTGAGTGTATAGCCGAGGAACTGTCCAGTGGACTGGCGACAGCATTCGTTGATGGCCACCGCGAGAGTGGCATCCTTCTCGCTCGTCACCGGATCGACGAGCCTGATACCCGCCAGGCCGGCGTCGACGGCAGTGACCGTCCCATTCGTATACTCGGCACCGGCACGCAGCTCGAGACGCTGGTTCATCTCGAAGCCGGTGTTGAAGTACCCACCGCTGTTCTGTGCTGTCGATGTGAGACGGAACCGGTATCCTGCCGAGCCCATCGCCGTGAGTGCGGCGGTGGCATCGGCAATTGCGCCGGCGTCGTTCACGAGCGGCTGCGTCGGAAATCCGCGCGGTGCGCGCAGCTTCTGCCAGACCACCTTGCTGAACCTCGCCCGTGCGCGGAGGCCGAGTGCCTGACGCTGCAGCTCGGTATTCGCCACAGTGGTGGCCAGCGCGTTGGCCTTGGAGAAGTATGCAATCGCCGAGTCGAGCGTGATTTGCATGTTCGCTGCACCAATCGACGCGGTCGACGTGGTGCGATCCGAACCGATGATGAAGTCTTCGTAATTCTCGCCGATGAACAGATACGCGACACCAGCGAAAATATAGGCACGAGCCAGGTCGGCTCGGTTCGGCAGCGTGGCGCCAAACGCCTCGAGGGCCTTCACCGTGTAGTCACCCTGCCAGCGGGCTGCACTGATGAACGGGTAGGTGCCGTTGCTGTACTCGTTGACCGGATCGCCGATGTCACCGCCATCGAGCAGGTTCCAGTACTCGCGTGAGCCTGCCCATCCGAGTTCGTCCGTGGCGGCACCGGATACACCGATGATGCCGTTGACGGCGTTGTTCAACGCACCACCGAGTCCGTTGACCAGTGACGCCGCGGCCGTCGGATTGGAGAGTGCTTCCTCGGTCACCGCGTTCACGTTGGCGACGTTGGTATCAAAGAGTCCACAGCCGGCCATCAGCGTACTGGCGCCCACGAGCAGGGCACCGGTACGGAGCTGACGGGTGCGGTGCTTCAGAGACTGCATGAATCGAGTCTGCATGATTCTGTCCGCCCCCTGTTAGAAGCCGAAGTTGACTGCGAAGGCAAAGCGACGGGCAATCGGTACTCCGAAAGCTTCCGTGCTGGCGAGGAAGTTCTGGTCGAGCGTCGACGCGGTGCGGTCGATGGCGTTCACTTCCGGATCGACGCCAGGGTACCTGGTCCAGAGCAGCAGGTTACGGCCCGAGGCCGTCACGCTGAGCGTCCGTGCCCCGAGCTTGCCGGCGAGGGTCGGGCTGAAGTCGTACGTCATGGCCAGTTCGCGCAGACGCATGAACGTGCCATCCTGACCCTGGTTGAGGCCTGGCTCCAGCAAGCGACGGTACTTCGTGACGTACTCCGTCGCAGCGGCCAGGCGCTGTTCCGGCGTCGAGGCCGGGTTGAGCATGGTCGCGTGAATGTTGGTGAACTCGATGCGGTTCGAGCCGATCGACGGGTGCTGCGAGAGGCGGAAGCCGTCGGTCAGGTTCTGCACCTTGAAGCCGGTGCGGTACTCGAACATCGTCTGCACGCGCCAGTTCTTCTTGAAGCGATACGTACCACCGAGTGAACCCGTCCAGTCGGGGAACACATCGCCGTTACGCTGCTCGAGGAGAATGCCAGTGCCCTGGTAGTCGGCGAGCAGCGGCTGCAGGGTGCTCTGCACGCCGGAGTTGAGCAGGTCGCGTGGCGTGGCGAAGTAGGCGAGGAGTTCCGCCTGTGTCGCCGGCGCCAGCGCGGATCCAGTCACGTTGCGTCCGTTGAAGTTGATCGGCGCTTGTGTGGCGGGGTTGTAGCAGTTGATCCGGCCACCGGCCTGGTTGGTGGCTGGGCCGCCAGCAGGGCACGGGCCGGCCAGCAGCGGCTCATAGATCGAACCGAGTGGGTCGCCTTCCTTCAGGAAGCCGCGATAGCGGAAGTACCCGACCTTGATCGGCGGAGCGCCACCGAGGCTGGTCAGGGTCTGCTTCAGATATGCCGCGTTGGCGAACAGTTCCAGTGAACTCGTCGCGGTGCGGATCGGGAAGACGCGGAGGTTGAGCTCCATGCCGTTGGCCGAGATCTCACCGATGTTCGTCAACTGCGAGTTGCGGAAACCGCCCGACTGCGGGGACTGACGCGACACCAGCGCATCACGGACCTTGCGATCCCAGTAGGTGAACTCGAGCGCCAGCCGGTTGTCGAACATGCCGGCTTCGAAACCACCTTCGATTTCCGTGGAGATCTCAGGCTTCAGGTCTTCGCTGCCGAGGTTCTGCGGGGCGAGACCGGCGCCGAACTCCGACGTCAGCGGCTGGAACGTGGTGAACTTGTCGAACGCGCCCGGCTGACGGCCGGACTGGCCCCAGGCTGCGCGGAAGCGCAGGGTGGAGAGCGTCGTCGAATTCCACGACTTGCGATCGGACGGCACCACCGACAGTGAGGCCTTCGGATAGAACACGCCCGGCGCATTCTCACCGAAGGCGCTCGAGAAGTCATACCGACCGCCGACCGTGCCGAAGACCCAGTCGCGGAAGCCGACCTGCGTCTGGCCGAAGTAGCCGCCATTGATCGTGGTGAGCAGCCCTTCACCGTTCGTGATGGCCGTGCCGCCTGCACCCACGACTTCGATGCCCGGACCCGGGAATGCCTGTGAGTTGGCGCTGGTGGTCTGCTGGTTGGTGTTGAATACCTGCAGACCGCCGACGGTCGACGTGGTCCAGTTGTCGCCGATGGCCTTGTTGTAGGCCACCTTGGCATCGAGCGTCCCGACGCGTGTATTGTCGTTGAACACGCTGCGTGCGCCGGTGACCGTCTGTGACGTGAACAGGTCCGTGTTGTAGCCGAATGGCGAGAAACCGATGTCCCGACCGGCCGTGTAGTCGTAGCCGAGCGTCGCGGAGTAGGTCAGGTTCGTCGTCTGGTTGTACGACATGTCCAGCGAGCCAAGGTAGCGATTGATGGCCGATTCGTTCAACTGGCCCATCGCCTCACGCACGGTCATGAACGCCTGGTTGCCGAACAGGTTGCCGGGACCGCTGCAGACGCCGGGGCTCACCAGCGTGGACCGGTTGCAGTTGGCCAGCTCCGGACGGGCCATGAACGCCAGCGAGTTGACGCCGTAGATGTTGTTGTTCGTCTCGGGCGTCTTGTTCTGGATGTTGTAGTAATTGTTGTTGAAACGCATCCGGAAATTCTTGAACGGCGTCAGCGTCAGGTTGGCTGACGTCTGAATGCGCCGCACTTCGTCCGTGGCTGCACCAAACTGGCTGCCGCCGAACGGGCCGTTTTCACTGTAGACGCGACCGCTGGCGAAATACGTCACGGCGTTGCCGCCACCGGTGACCGTGCTGCCAACCGTGGTGGCCTGCCCGAGTTCGGTCAGATTGTCGTAGAAGACCTTCGTCGTGAACGGTTCAAACGGGGTGATCGTGCGGCCGTAGAACAGCGAGAGCGAGTCGGCCTGGCTCTGGCGACGGGCGAAGCCGGAGTTCGGTGCCACACGGTCAGGGAACGCAATCGCATCCTGCTGCGCGTTGAATGTCCAGCGCGGTGCGCCCTGTGATCCCACCTTGGTGAAGATCTGGATCACGCCGTTGGAGGCTTCGGTACCGTAGAGCGTTGCTGCGGCCGCGCCCTTGAGCACTTCGACACGCTCGATGGTGTTCGGATCGATGTCGTCGAGGCGGGTCATGGCACCACCACCACCACCACCACCGCTGGCGCCGTTGTTCATGCGCACGCCGTCGATGAAGATGATCGGTTCGTTCGACTGCGAGAGCGACGAGTTGCCGCGGATACGGATCTGCGCGCCCTGACCGGACATGCCGCCGCCGACCACGCCGACGAGCCCAGGCTCGCGGCCGCTGAGCAGGTTGGAGATGTCGTTGATCGGCGCGTTGACAGGCGGCGTAATGACGGCCACCGTGTTACCAAGGCGCTTCGTTTCGGTCTTCTGGCCGGAACCCGTCACGACGACCTGGTTCAGCTGAATGGCTGACGTCGAGAGTGCAAAGTCGGCCTTGGCCGTCTGTCCGCCGGTGAGCACGATCGACTTGGATGCTGGCGTGTAGCCAAGTGCCCGCACACGCACGATCACAGTCCGCGAACCACCCGTGACGGGGATACCGGCGATGCGGTACGTCCCCTGCGCATTGGTGACTCCGCCGAGCCGGGTGTCGCTGATGAACACCGAGACGGCTTCGAGCCCCCGCGTTGATGCTGCGTCCGACACCTTCCCTTCAATAATCGCTGTAGCGTTTTGCGCCTGTGCGGCGGGAACCCAAAGGGCCGCTCCTCCCGCCAGACCAGCTGCCAACAGCACACGTCCTGCCCACGCGACACGTCGCATCCCGACCTCCGCCTGCTAGGTGGATCTCGCCTGTGCCAGACCGGCGTCGGCCTGGATGAACCAATGGTTCAACTGTTGTGATTAAAGCCGCGGGAAACTTTTCGCAACCACTCGGGTACGTCGCAACCGAAAGTTCACAAACTTCCCGTCGGGCCCGCCGTGACAAATCGGCGGCATCCCCCCCGGGGACGGCCACATTTCAGGCGGTTCGGTCTAGCAAACCCAACAAAAAACAGGCGCCTTCGATTACGAGCTCATCTTTACGTGTCGAGGCTCAGCAGCACCGCGAGCCCGGACGGCTGTACCGTGCCTCGAGCCGCTCGTTGGCGAACTCGGCCGGACTCATTACCGCGCAGTCGGGATGCCGAGTCCGCATGTGACGCAGATACCGGTCATAATCGGGCACGCCGATGATCGTCCGGAGGACTCCGATCCAGCGCGGCAGCCTGTGCATCAATCGCAGCCTGAGCATCAGTCCGCCGCGAAGAGCGTCGTGGATTGGGCCGGCACTTCGGTGCTGCCCGCCGGTACCGCGCCCCGGACCACCTTGATCCAGGTCCGTACCGAGTCGAAGACGATCACCAACACCGAGACCAGGAAGAATGCAGCCACCGCCGCATCGAGTCGGTCATTGAACACCATCCGCGGCATCGCCGCCAGCGACGGCACGCCTGGCGGCAGCGTGCCAGCGGCGTGCAGCGCACTGAATTTCGACGCATGAGCCAGGAACCCGATCCGCGGGTCGGCGCTGAAGAGCTTCTGCCAGCCCGCCGTCATGACGACGATCAACAGCCAGGTGAGCGGAAGAATCGTGGTCCAGGCGTAGCGGGCCTTCCCCATTCGAATGATCACGGTGGTGCCGACACAGAGCGCCACCGCGGCCAACAGCTGATTCGCCATCCCGAACAGCGGCCAGAGCGAGTTGAT
>CAYMQV010000043.1:0-1777 GCA_964392395.1 uncultured Gemmatimonadaceae bacterium | reverse complement strand
GAGAAAATAGCCCCACATTGCGACGAAGAGCCCGCTGGCCATCCAGACGGCGGGCTGCCAGGTCACTTCCCTGAACTTCGGCCAGAGCTGACCGCCAAGATCCTGCAGCATGAAGCGGCCGACGCGCGTGCCCGCATCGAGCGTGGTCAGGATGAAGAGCGCCTCGAACATGATGGCGAAGTGGTACCAGAGCGCCATGCCCCCGCCCCCAAGCGCCCGATCGAACAGATGGGCCATGCCGACCGCGAGTGATGGGGCACCACCCGTCCGACTGAGCAGCGAGCTCTCGCCGACACTTTTTGCGAGGGCATCCATCTCGCCGGGTTGCAGGACGAACCCCCACTGCTGCACGGCCAGCGCGGCACTCTCCGCCGTCGTGCCGAGCGCCGCCACCGGGGCGTTGATGGCGAAATAGACTCCTGGTGTGAGCACACAGGCGGCGATGAGCGCCATGATCGCCACCAGCGACTCGGTCAGCATCGCCCCGTAGCCGACGAGCTTGGCATCGGGCTCGCGCGAGAGCAGCTTGGGCGTGGTACCGCTGGCGATCAGCGCATGGAACCCGCTGATCGCGCCGCAGGCGATGGTGATGAATACAAAAGGAAAGACCTTGCCGCTGAAGACCGGTCCGCTGCCATCGACGAACTGGGTGACGGCTGGCATCGAGAGCGGGGGCAGCACGAGCAGAATGCCGACCGCGAGTGCAACCACGACGCCGATCTTGACGAAGGCGCTCAAGTAGTCACGAGGCGCGAGCAGCAGCCACACCGGCAGCACACTCGCAGCAAACCCATAGGCCATGATCAACAGCGCCAGCGTGGGGCCGGTGAGCGTGAAGAACGGTGCCAGGGCCGGATTCGCAGCCACCCACTGTCCCGCCCAGAGCGCACCGGCCAGCATGACGAGGCCGATCGCACTCGCCTCGAGCACTTTGTCGGGTCGCAAAAACCGCAGGTAGAGCCCCATGAACATTGCGATCGGCACCGTCAGGCTGATCGTGACCGTGCCCCACGGGCTCGCCTTGAGTGCATTGACCACGACCAGGGCGAGCACCGAAATGAGCACGACCATGATGCCGAGCACGGCAACGAGGGCGGTGATGCCGGCCACCGGTCCGATCTCGTCTTTCGCCATCTGTCCCAGCGACCGGCCATCTCGCCGGATCGATGAACAGAGGATCACGAAATCCTGCACGGCGCCGCCGAGGACCACGCCGATGATGATCCAGAGCGCTCCGGGGAGGTAGCCGAATTGCGCGGCGAGCGTCGGCCCGACCAGTGGCCCGGGTCCGGCGATGGCGGCAAAGTGATGGCCGAAGACCACCCATTTGTTCGTCGGCACGAAGTCGTGTCCGTCGGCCTTCCGCACGGCTGGTGTCGCCCGGTCGGCATCGAGCGCGAAGATCGCCGTGGCGATGAAGCGCGCGTAGAAGCGGTAGCCGACCAGATAAGTGCAGATCGCTGCCGTCAGCAGCCAGGCAGCGTTGATGCTTTCGCCACGAGACAGGGCGACGCGCCCGAGGGCCGCTGCGCCGACGGCCGCGATGAGACCCCAGAGGACGACGGTGCGAGCAGAGCGCATGGGCGAGGAGGAGAGGAGGCGATCGGTGCGAAGCGAGGTGACGGTACCCGGGGGTCACGGCTCTCGGCAAGGCGGGCGGCTGAACCGGCTCGCGAAGGCGACTATCTTCCGCGCATGTCAAAGCACCCATTCCATCGGTGGTCCCTCGTGCCGTGGTCCCGCGTGCCGTGGTCCCGCGTGCCGTGGTCCGTGGCAG
>CAYMQV010000042.1:13950-26397 GCA_964392395.1 uncultured Gemmatimonadaceae bacterium | reverse complement strand
GCGTGCAAGAACTACGATGGCGACGTGCAGTCGGACATCGTGGCTCAGGGCTTCGGTTCACTCGGCCTGATGACGAGCGTGTTGCTGACGCCCGACGGCAAGACCATGGAAGCGGAAGCCGCGCACGGCACCGTGACGCGTCACTATCGCGAGCACCAGAAGGGGAACAAGACGTCGACGAACCCGATCGCATCGATCTTTGCCTGGACACGTGGCCTGGCGCATCGCGGCAAGCTGGATGGCACGCCGGCGGTGGTCGATTTCGCCAACGCACTCGAGGCGGTCTGCATCGAGGCGGTGGAGGCGGGAGAAATGACGAAGGATCTCGCGATCCTGATCAGCAAGACCTCGCCATATCTCTCGACCGAAGAATTCCTCGACGCGATCGATCGCCGGCTGCAGGCCAAAATGGCGTGATGGTGGCGGTGATTGCACTGCAACGCAACTGCAACTGCGTTAACGCAAAGTGGCAGAGAAAGACGCAAAGGCGCGAAGGACGACAACCGCAACTGCGTTAACGCAAAGTGGCAGAGAAAGACGCAAAGGCGCAAAGGACTGCAGAACGGCTTTTGGAACAGCGGTGGTGTACGTAGTTCCCAAAGCCGTTTGTTCTTTCCACACACGAGAACACGTGCCAACGGGGCAGAAAATTGGCAGTCCTTTGCGCCCTTGCGTCTTTCAGTCCCTTTGCGTTAACGCAGTTGTTCTTGCAGTCTACGCACGATATATCGTGAGTGCAGTGTCTTCGATCGCCGTGCGGTAATCGCCCAGCGGGATCGCGTGCTCGCGCGAGTGTTCGCAGGCGAGGATGCGCGAGAACTTCGTCGACTGCCATGCTGCCAGGACGCGGTCGAGCATCTTCGAATCATACGGCGGGTCTGCGAACGCGATGTCCCATCGCTGTTCCTGCTGCGCCTCGGCGAACTGCACCGCATCCTTCTTGTAGACTCGACACTTCGTCGACAGCCGCAGCAGGCCGATGTTGGCGCGAAGTGCATGGAGGCTGCTCGGCCGCGTTTCGACGAAATCGGCGTACTTGGCGCCGCGCGAGATTGCCTCGAGGCCCAGGGCACCGGTCCCGGCGAAGAGATCGAGAATACGGGCGCCGTCGAGATCGGCCTTCAGCTGGTCGAGCAGGATACCGCGCACCTTTTCGGCCGTCGGACGGACGCGAAAGTCATTCGGTGAGGTCAGGTCGCGGCCCTTGTACTTGCCGCCCACGATTCTCATGCGTGCCCCGTCGGGTGTTCAATCATTCCGGAAGATAGCCGGGATGGGTATTCTGAGGGCGGTCGACGGCTTTCGTCCGACCCCAACTCCCGCTCGGACCCCAGGGAACCCGACGTGCACGCTGCCATGTGCGATAGCTGTGAAAAGCGACAACGGCGTGAGCCTGCCGGCCTCGCGCTTCCGATCCTCTCCTTGCCCAGGACATGATCAGCCTCCGAACAGCGTCGGTAGGGGCGTCGTCGGCAGTGCTGGGGCTCATTGCCTGCGCTGGGAGTGCACCGGCACGTCCCGCACCAGCGCCAACGCCTGGTACGATCGCGCCTGTTGCGATCGCGCCTGTTGCGATCGCGCCAGCTGCGGCGCCATCAGGCGGCGCGCCGATCGTTCCGCGGCCGGCGCAGCCTCAGGCCGAGCTGGCCGTCATTCCGGTGCAGGTGACCTACGTGCTCCGCGCGCTGACCCCGTCGCTGGACTCGGCCTTTCCGGTGCGCGACTCGCTGGCCGACGCCGCCTGCGCCACCATGGGGCGCCTGGTCTGCCATCAGTACGTCTATCAGCGGGATCCACTCGCGCTCTCGGCGGCGGGCGATCGCTTCAGTATCGCGACCACACTGCGCTACCGCGCACGGGTCGGGGTACCGCGAACTGGGCTCGCCAGCTGCGGCTACGGTGGAGAGACGCCGCGGCGCGCCACCCTCTCGCTGGCCACGAATCTGTACTGGCGCCGCGACTGGAAGATCGGTTCGCGTGAGACGGCGCTGTCCGCCACCCTGCTCGACCCCTGCCGAGTGACCGCATTGCTGGTCGACGCAACGCCAGCCATCCAGACGATGATCGATCGGCAGCTGAAGGACTTCTCCGCGCAAGTGGATACGCTGCTGCCGCAAGCGGCGGATCTGCGACCGCTGGCCGACTCCATCTGGCGCAGCTTTCTCGAGCCGACGGCACTGGATACGCTGAACACGCTCTGGATGGTGCTCGATCCAGAAGCGATTCGCGTCGTGCCGCTGTCGGGCGTCGGGCCGAGCTTCAAGACCGCCATCGTCGTGTACGCGCGGCCGCGAGTGATCGCCGGACCAAAGCCTCAAACCATCGAGCGCCCGCTTCCGGTGCTGAGTCTTGGGCCGAGTCCCGGCGGCTTCGTGGTGCCGATCGCGGTGGAGCTCCCCTTCGCCGAGGTGAATCGCCGCGCGACGGAATTGCTGGCAGCTGAAACAGCGGGCACCAGCCAAAGGGTGGACAGTGTGCACGTCGAGGCCAGCGGCGACAGCGTGCGGATCGAACTCGATGTCAGTGGCACGCTGCGCGGCCGATTGACGCTGATGTCGCGCTTGCGCTGGGATCCGGTCGCCCGCGAGCTGCGGCTCGATGACCTCGACTGGAATCTCGAGAGTCGCGGCATGATGTCGCGGATGAAGGCGACACTCGCGGCGCCACTCATCGGTCGCGCCATCCGCAAGGCCACCATGGGGGGACGGGTGCCGCTCGGTGCGCAGCTCGACTCGGTGCGCAGGCAGATGTTGCAGCTGCTCAATCGTACCGTCACGCCGGGTGTCATCCTCGGTGGGAGCATCACCAGCTTCCAGGTCGAAAGCGTCGGTACGAGCGATCGCGCGTTCATCGTTCGTGCACGGCTGCTGGGGCAGGCCAACGTCTGGATTCAGTAGCCACGCGAGTCGGTCCGCGCGGAGCCATGCGCTATCGTTTCTCGAGTCGGGCCGGCAGCCCACCCTTCGGGCGCAGTGTGATGATGGGCTCGAGTTCCGGATCAGGACCATCGACCCGGACGCGCCAGCGCCGTGCGAGCGTCGCCAGCACCAGCATGGCTTCCATCCAGGCGAACTGTTCGCCGACGCAGATTCTGGTACCGGCGCCGAAGGGGAAGTAGGCCATTTTCGGCCGTGACGCCGTGGCCTCCGCGTCGAGCCAGCGCTCCGGCTTGAACTGTTCGCCATCGGGCCACCAGCGTGGATCACGATGCACGATGAACTGCGGCGCCAGAAAGATCGTCCGGGCGGGAAAGTCGAAGCCGCCCACCGCGTAGGGCTCCATCGCGCGGCGTCCAACGATGTAGGCAGGCGGATAGAGTCGCATCGATTCGGCGACGATGGCGCGCGTCATCGGCAGCGCCGGCAGGTCGTCCATCGTCGGCAGTCGGTCGCCGAGCACCTGATCCACTTCGGCGTGCAGCGCGCGCTCGGCATCGGGCGATCGCGCCAGCAGCAACCAGGTCCAGGTGAGCGCGTTGGCTGTGGTTTCATGTCCCGCGATGAAGAGCGTGATCGCCTCGTCGCGGAGGTGCTGGTCCGACATCCCGGTGCCGTCGCCCTCGGTGTCGGTGGCGTGCAGCAGCATCGAAAGCAGATCGCCCGTGTCCTCGCCGCTCTGACGGCGTTGGGCAATGATCCGATCGATCGTGGCGTCCACGCGCCGCTTGCCCGCCGCGAACCGTCGGCGGCGGGCAGTGGGCAGGATGTCGAGCAGCGGAGTCAACGGACCGTAGCCGATCGTGAACGCTTCGAACACATCGTCGAGGGCCTCGCCGATCTCGCTGCTTTCGGCGCCGACGTCGGCACCGAACAGCGTGGCGGCGACGATGTCGAGCGTGATGTGCATCATGGCCCGATTCGCATCGAGCAGTTCACCATCCGACCAGCGCGACTGACGCGACATCGCGGCACCGGTCATGGCGCTGGCGTACGCGCCGATTCGTGCCCGGTGGAACGCTGGCTGCACCAGGCGGCGCTGCCGGAGGTGGTGTTCGCCCTCCGACGTCAGCAATCCCTCGCCGACCAGCACCTTGGCCCGCTCGAGTGCCTGTCCCTTCCGGAACATCCGCTGATTGGTCACCAGCACATCGCGGATGTCATCCGGGTGCGTGAGCATCACGATCCGCTGCTTCCCCAGCATCAGCTGCGAGACATCACCGTATTCCGCGGCCATGTGCCGCAGGAGCTCGAGGCGCTCCCGCGTCATCCGCAGGATCATGTCTCCGGGGAACCGACTCCTGGGTCCGGGCGGGGCTGGCGGGGCGTCGTTCGGCATTGGTTCGGTGGGTGTCTGGATCCACAAAGAGTAGTGTCGCCGGGCGCCGCGCGCGATTCCTCGGCGGCAGGCGAGACAACCTGTACTTTCACAGCCAACCGGCGTTCTGCTGGTTCCCGGTCGTCGTTTCTACTCCTCTTCACCTGAGCGCGAGTCGCGATGCAGGCCCTACCACCCACACTCCTTGGCATTCCGTACGACGCCAGCTCGTCGTTCCTGCGCGGGTCGGCCGAGGCGCCGCCGCTGATCCGCGAAGGGTTGCGATCACCGGCGGGCAACGATTGGACGGAGGAAATGCGCTGCCTCTCGGCGTCAGGCGGTCTGGCAGACGTGGGTGATCTGTCGCTGCCGGATGATCCGGCGGAAGTGCGGACGCTGATCGAGGCTGGTGTGCGACGCGTACAGGAGACGGGGCGCGTGATTGCGCTTGGCGGTGATCACTCGGTCACCTACCCGATTTTGCGCGGGGTGAATCAGCGCTATCGCCAGCCAACGATTCTGCATATCGATGCACACGCCGATCTGTACGATGAGTTCGAGGGCGACCGGTATTCTCATGCCTGCCCGTTCGCGCGTATCATGGAGGAGAGCCTCGCCTGCCGACTGGTACAGGTCGGGATCCGGACACTGTGCGCACATCAGCGCGAGCAGGCAGACCGGTTTGGCGTCGAGATCATCGACATGCGGGCGTTCGCCATGGGCACACGCCCGGTCGTCGAGGGGCCCGTGTACATCTCGATCGATCTCGACGGCATCGATCCCGCCTTTGCTCCGGGCGTGAGCCACTGGGAGCCAGGCGGGCTGTCCGTGCGCGACGTTCTCGGAATGATTCACGGCATCCGCTCAATGATCGTCGGTGCCGACGTCGTGGAGTTCAACCCGAGGCGGGACCAGACTGGGCAGACGGCGATGGTGGCCGCCAAGCTCGTGAAGGAGCTGGCCGGGACGATGCTGCGCCCCTGGCCCGAGCATCCGGAGCGTATCCTGTCGCGGGTGAGCTGATGCTGGTTCATCTTCCATACATGCATACGGTACGGTTCCGGTGCCTGGCGCTGGCGCTTGGCGTGACGCTGACAGCACGGGTGGCTGCCGGGCAGCCGGCGGCACCACTCACCCGTCAGGTCACCGCCGCGGATGTCCAATTCATGCAGGACATGATCGTTCACCACCAGCAGGCGGTGGAAATGACGGCGCTGCTGAAGACGCGTACCCATCGGAGCGACATGATGACGCTCGGTGCGCGCATCTCAATTTCCCAGGCCGATGAAATCGACCTCATGGGCCGCTGGCTCACACGCCACGGTGCCAGCGTGCCTGCCAGCTCGACACACGAGATGGCGGGACATGACGCAGAGGTGACGCACGCGAAGCCCCGCATGCCTGGGATGCTCAGCGCGTCGCAGATGGCAGCGCTGCGGAACGCACGGGGGCTCGACTTTGATCACCTCTTTCTGCTTGGCATGATTCAGCATCATCAGGGGGCGCTGGCGATGGTGAAGGCGCTGATGGAAACGCCAGCTGCCGCGCAGGAGTCGGCGCTGAACCGATTCGTGAACGACGTCAGCACCGACCAGCAAGCGGAAATCGCCCGCATGCGCCGCCTGATTCCCCGTGGATGACTGAGCGACCGATGTCTCTGTGTGCGCTTCCCCAACCGTTTTCGACATGACTCGATCACTGCCGCGCGCCTGCGGTGCGGCCTTCGCCTCACTCCTGCTGCTCTCTGCCAGCGCCACCGTTCAGGCGCAGGCGCAGAGCAAGCCGAGCATCACCGATCCGCGACTCTCGCTGCGTGGCGGATGGAACGACGCCCAGGAAGCGATCAGCAACCTGACGCTGCTGGCGCATCGCAACCGACCAGAGGGGTTTTTCAATCCGGCCGACGCCGGTGACTTTGCGTTCGCCAACTCCGATCTTGCATTCGATGGCACGTACGCGTTCATCGGTGGCTATCACGGCTTTCAGATCTGGGACGTGTCCACCCCGGCCAACCCCACACTTCGACTCGCATTTCCATGTCCGGGCGGACAAGGGGATCTGTCCGTCTACCGGAACCTGCTCTTCATGTCGGTCGAAGAGAACAAGGGGCGCATCGACTGCGGCGGCCAGGGCGTCACCGGGACCGTGAGTGCGGAACGCTTCATGGGTGTGCGCATTTTCGACATCAGCGACATCGATCACCCGCGACAGGTGGGCGCGGTGCAGACGTGCCGTGGATCGCACACGCACACGCTGCTGCCGGATCCGAGGGATACCGGCACCGTGTACGTGTATGTGTCCGGGACGAATGATGTGCGCAACAGCGGTGAGCTGGCAGGGTGCTCCGACGGTGATCCGAAATCGGACTCCACCACCGCGCGCTTCCGGATCGATGTCATCAAGGTGTCGGTGGCTGCACCCCAGGATGCGCGCGTGGTGAGCCGCCCGAGGGTGTTTGCGGATCGTCGCACCAACGCGATCCGAGGGCTCTGGCGCGGCGGCACACATGGCGCCGGTACCCAGGAGACCGCGGAAACCGACCAGTGCCACGATATCACCGTGTATCCGGCCCTCGGCCTGGCCGCCGGTGCCTGTTCCGGCAATGGCATCCTGCTCGACATCAGCGACCCCCCGAACCCGAAGCGCGTCGACGAAGTGATCGATGCGAACTTTTCGTACTGGCACTCGGCCACGTTCAGCAACGACGGTTCCAAGTTGCTGTTCAGCGACGAATGGGGTGGCGGCGTCGGCGCGAAGTGTCGGGCGACCGACAAGATGACCTGGGGCGCAAACGCCATCTTCTCGCTCCGTAATCGCAAGCTCGTCGCGCAAGGTCATTACAAGCTGCCATCGGCCCAGAAGGATGCGGAGAACTGTGTTGCGCACAACGGCACGCTGATTCCCGTTCCCGGGCGCGACATCATGGTGCAGGCGTGGTATCAGGGTGGGCTGTCGGTGTTCGACTTCACCAACCCTGCCAGGCCGGTCGAGATTGCGTACTTCGACCGTGGTCCGATCAATCCCGCGGAGCTGACGCTGGCCGGTTTCTGGTCGGCGTACTGGTACAATGGCCACATCTATGGCTCCGAAATCGGCCGCGGCCTTGACGTCCTCGAACTGAAGCCGAGCCCGATGCTGACGCAGAACGAGATCGACGCGGCCAGGTCGGTGCAGTTCGCCGGTTCGAATCCGCAGCTGCAACAGAAGCTGGTCTGGGCACCGAGCTTCGTGGTCGCCCGTGCATATGTGGATCAGCTCGATCGGGGGAACGGACTTCCGGCTGGGCAGATCACCAGCATCATGGCGAGCCTCGGCATGGCCGAGCAGCAGTCGGGCGATGCGCGGAGGGCCACACTTCGGGCGCTGGCCATTCGGCTCGACCGCGCGGCGACGGTGGCGCGTGACAGGATCCGGGTCAAGGCGCTCTCGGCCACCGTCAAGGGACTGATGGAGGCGGCAGAGTAGGGGGCACCCTCCAAATAGGTCGCACCGGGCGGGTCGGTCGGGTACGATCGCGATCGGCCGGCCTGCGCCTGGCGCCGGCGTTCCGTGTCAGGATGCGTAGTGAGATGATTCGCAGTCTGCGGGCGTCGGTTTCTCGGGTTCGCCCGTCGATCTCCTGCTCGCAACGCGAATCGAACCAACAGCGCAATCGGCGAACCCCGGTTGCCGACTTCCTTCCCAAGAGGCCCTTCCATGTCCGCGGTGACGTTCTCTCGTCTCTGTTCCAGAATTGTGACGTTGACCATGCTGGTCATGCTGTCGGTGCCGGCTCACGCGCAGCTTGGTGCCCTTCGCCGCGCCGCGGGCAAGGCGGTCGAGCAGAAGGCAGAAGACCGGACGCAGGTGGCGATGCTGGTCGAGCCGACATTCGATGCGACGACCGTGGAGATCACGGCGGAACGGCTCGATCGATACACGGCGGCAATGCAGCGACTCAAGTCGCAACGCGCCACCAATCGGCAGCGGTACGAAGCGATGCAGGCGCAGGTGAACTCTCTGCGTGATTCGGCGAATGCGGTTGAGAACGACCGTGACCAGAACGCGTACTCGCGTTCCACGACGACGTACAGCGAATGCCGCTCCGGTGTTCAGGAGGATGCCGATGCTGCGCTCGAACGGAGGGGCGAGGAGATGGCCGCACGAATGCAGCGGGATCCCGTCGGTGCGCAGAAAGATCCGATGGTGAAGAAGATGTTGGCGGCGATGCAGGAGATGGCCACCGCGCAGCAGAGCGGCGATGCGGCGGCGATTCAGCGCGCGCAGGAGAAAATGATGCGTGTCACGGGTGCCGTGACCGACAGTGCGTCGCTGGATCGTGCGGCGGCCGCGAAGTGCGGTGCGCGCCCTTTAAAGCCTGCCAGCATAATTCGCGCGGAAGTGTTCCGCGCCCGCGCCGACAGCTCGCTGAAAATCGCGAATGAGCTGTTCTCGGCGGGGGGCCGTCCCCAGGGAAGCGACGTCGGCCTGACGGATCGCCAGTCCAGCATGTTCTGGGAACGGATCATGTCGTGGCTGAACGGTATGCAGCAGGACGCCCTCATCACGAGGACATTCACGAAAGCGGAGTACGACTTGCTGGTGGCGCGTCGCGGTGTACTGCGCTCGGCATTCGCGGGCGGATGATTCGCTGCGGGCCCCGCGTTGCGACCTGTGCCGCGGCCGCGCTGGCGTGGTTCAGCGCCCTCGACGCGCAGCCGGCGCCGCTGGCGGTGGCAGATCGAACCGGATGGCGTGGCCTCTGGCGACCGGACAGCACGGCGCCAACACAATGGCGCGCGCCTGACAGCACCCTGCTCGACGCGCTCCGCTGGAAGGCTGGACGAAACGGCATCACCTTCGCCGAGGTTCCGCTGCGTGGAGATGGAGAAGCGTGGCGCACACGTGGCATCATCGTGCGCATCGATCCCGCGCGTGTGCGCTTTGCACTCGACACCGCCTTTCGGCGGCGGCGCGATGTCAAGGGCGCGGTGGTGCGCGAGGCACGCTGGCGGATCGAGGACGCGGTCGCAGGGGCACTGGTCGCGGTCAATGCTGGTCAGTTCAACGCCACGCTCATCGGCACCCTGCCGTGGGGCTGGGTCGTGATGCGGGGCCGCGAATGGCGCGAACCGGGTCTGGGTCCGCTATCGACTGCGGTCGTGATCGATTCCATCGGCACTGTCCGCCTGTTGCCACCATCCGCGTTCAGTGCCCCTGAACGGACAGCTGCGATGGCGTATGCGTTTCAGAGCTTTCCAACGCTGCTCGAGGGAGATGGCGCAGTGCCCGCGGCACTGCGTGACCCAAACGGCGGCGTCGACCTCACACATCGTGACGCGCGCCTGGCCATCGGCGTGCGGCGCGACGGGATCGTGCTGCTGGTGATGACGCGCTTTGATGCCTTCGGTAGGATTCTCGGTGCCGTGCCATTCGGACTCACGACACCGGAGATGGCCGCCCTGCTGGGCGCCCTCGGCGCCCAGCGGGCGGTGATGCTGGATGGTGGCATCAGCGCGCAGATGCAGTTGCGCGATGCAGCTGGCGTGCTGCAGCGGTGGCCCGGGTGGCGCCGCGTGCCGCTTGGCCTGGTCGTGCGGCCACGGTGACACGCGGCGATCCGGACACGGGTCCTCTTCGCGACTTCTAGCCGGGCTTGGTTGAAATGAGCACCATCAGAGGCGGAGTTCTGCCGTTCCCGCCTTCGCCGCTGCGAGGGGAGTCACGCCCTCATTCATCGCGTACTTCGAGGCATGCACCGCGCGAACACTGTTCCGCGGCATGAGTGCGACAGGTTCGGCGAAGACTGCAGTTGGCAGAGCAGCCGCTACCGCTTCCTGATCGTCAGGCTCGATCAGGCCGTGCGCTGACAACCCCAACACTTCACTCTCTGCCTGGAACCAGTCGTCCAGCTCACTTCCCTCGGACTTGCCTCGACTCTCGAACAGCCCGTAGGCCCGTGCTCGCACAGCGTCCAGTCGCGTCTCATCCTCATTGACGTTGGGCAGGGTCTGCTCACGATCGGCTTCGTACTCGATCCGTACGTCTGTCATAGTGGCTCCGTGGCGTCGGACTCTCGTGGTGATCTCGTGCCAGAGCGCGTGGAATCCGACGTAATCCGCGGTCTCGCAGGCCACCACAATGCGGTGTGTGTTTCGCTTGCGCAATAGACGTTTACCGCACCCGAGTGTTGAGACCGCTACGCGGCCAGCTCTTTCAGCGCCTTCACCAGAACGTCCAGCTCGGCAGTCGTGGTATAGAGATGCGGCGTGATGCGTGCGCCCTGCACATTCGGACGATCGATGGCCACCGTCCAGATGCGATACGCGTCGAGCAGCGTCTTCGCCAGTGCGGCCGGTGGCATCGTTGCGATGCCGACGTTGGCGATCGCGCTGGCGCGGTGCGGCTGACCGGGTGTGTTGACTTCGATGTTCTTCACCCCGCGGACCTTCGTCGTCCAGTACTGCTGCAGGTAGCGCAGTCGTGCTTCCTTCCGCTGCACACCGATGCTGTCGTGAAACGCAACTGCGTGCGCAATCGCGAGATCCGTGTGCACCGGATGTGTGCCCGTGTGATTCAGCTTGCGGATGTCAGAATCCGCGAACCCCTGATCGCCGAAGAGCGGCCAGAGGCCCGCGATCTTCTCCTTCTTCACGTAGAGAAGCCCGGCACCGAGCGGCACGCCGAGCCATTTGTGCAGACTGGCGGCGTAATAGTCGGCGCCCAGATCAGGAATCCGGTAGTCGAGGTGCGCAAACGCGTGCGCGCCATCGACCGCCACCGCGACCCCCTTGGCGTGCGCCATCTCGACGACCTTCTTCACCGGCAGAATCTGGCCCGAGATGTTCACCAGGTGGCTCATGAGAAGCAGACGCGTCTTCGGCGTGATCGCGTTCGCATACAACTGCACGATCTCATCGTCCGACTGCGGATCGTTGGGGAGCGACACCATGCGGTTCACCATGCCGTAGCGCCGGGCCTGCAGCACGAACTGGTCGAGCATGGCGCCATAGTCCTGCAATGCCATCACGGCTTCGTCGCCCGGCTTCCAGTCATACCCTGCAATCACCGTGTCGAGTGACTCGGTGGTGTTTCGTGTGATGATCAGCTCATCGACTGAGCAGCCGGCCAGCGCCGCCAGTTTCGCGCGTGCCGCATCCTTGTTCGGCGTCTGCACGGTACGCATGTAGTACGACGCCTGATAGTTCACCTCACGGACCCCGGCGATGAACTTCTCGAGCACCTCCTCCGACTGCATCGAGTAGTAGCCGTGCTCGAGATTGATGTAGTCCGGCTTGAGGCGGTACTTCGCGCGCAACGCCGTCCAGAACGCCTCGTCCTTGGCCAAGGCTGGCGCCGGCATGGCCTCATACTGGGCCCAGAGCCGTGGACCGATGAGGGCGGCGATCGTCGTGGCGCCGAGGGAGCGGAGGAAATCGCGCGAATGCATGGGCGGGGCCGCAAGGGGGAGGTGACGCAAGGAAGTCTAGCAACCGACCACGTAAAACGAAGAAGCGCCGCCGGAGAATCGGCGAGTGATCGACGATTCTCCGGCGGCGCTTCAAGTCAAACGACCGCCCGCGACGGCGCCCCTACAGCACCAGCGCCTGCAGATCCTGCACCGACTTGCGAAGCATCTTCGCCTTGCTGTCGTCGCACCCGCTCCGTGTGTCTGCTTCGAGTGAACCGGCCAGCTGCGACAGTGCGGTCGTACGCTCGGCCGCGGATGCCCGCTCGGCCGCGGTGAGCGACGTTCGGATCGCGGCAATCCGTGCAGTGTTGAAGCACCCCTTCCGCTCCAGCTGATCGGTGAAGGCGCGCGCCAAGGCGAAGCTGGGCGGCCACTCGATCTTCGGCTGGCCCTGGGCGTTCAGGTATGCCCACTGCACGGTCTTGGCCGCATCGATTTCGTTCTGCGACACGTACTGGCTTGGCACCATCTCGGCGACATCCAGCCCGCGTCCGATTTCGGAGCTGACGATCTGCCCGTTGTACCAGTACACCGACCATGAACCGCCCATGGCCATGCGCGTGGAATCGACCGGGCCGCGGTCGAACGACGCGATCTCGATTGGCTTGGCCGGGTTGGTCCAGTCGAACACCGAGATGCCGCCCTGATACCACGACTGCACCATCACATCGCGGCCGGGAATCGGGATCAGCGAGCCGTTGTGCGCCACGCAGTTTTCGTTGGCGGTCTGGAAGCTGGGAATT
>CAYMQV010000042.1:0-13940 GCA_964392395.1 uncultured Gemmatimonadaceae bacterium | reverse complement strand
CATCGGAGAACAGGATCTTCGTCCCGTCATTGTTGAACGTGGCTGAATGCCAGTAGGCGAAGTTCGAGTCGGCCGCGGCATCGAGGCGCACCGGGTTGAGCGGGTCGCTGATGTCGAGCAGCAGTCCATGTCCTTCGCAGGCACCACCAGCCAGGCCAAGGGCTGGGTAGACGGTGATGTCGTGGCACTGCGAGCGGTCGTTGATCACGCCACCCGTTGGTGCGCCCACCGCCGCGCCGAACATCCGGTCGACCATGCTTTGCAGCCCACCGCGGAGTGCGGTGCTGTCGGCGGCCGTCGGCGTGCCGGTTCCGCCGCGCGCCCTCATCACGCTGTCGAGCATCGGGCGCACAAATCCGCCGGGCAGCACGAGCTCTTCGCCGGACTGCGGATTCCTTGCCGTGAAACCGCCCGACGCACGCGCGGCGGCGGCCGCCTTCATGCCTGCAGCCCGGTCGGACTCGGTCGGGCCATGGCTCTTGGTGTCCTTGAGACCCGCGAAAATGTTTGCACGACTGACCACCGCCGCCTTTGACGGGTCGGCCAGCGGCACCTTGATGATCTCGATCCGGAGTCGCGACGACCCGGGATCGTCGGCGGCCAGGTTGCCCGCGCAGCCCGCCAATTCGTTCGGTGAACGGATGCCGGACGAGCCCGAGACGTAGATGTAGACGTTGGCCTTGTCCCTGGGATCCTCGAGCACCGTGTGCGTGTGCGATCCGCGACAGGTCTGCACATTCGCGAGCAGCTTCGGCGCCTTGATGTCGCTGATGTCGAACACTCGGACGCCGCGCATGCGCAGTGCGCTGACCGTATCGCGCACACCACCGGGCATGCAATCAGTACGGCCATTATTTGCTTCGGCCGACATGAACATCAGGTTGCGATACACCGAGATGTCATTCTGCGACGCGGGGCAGGGGTAAGCCGTGACCATCACCGGCTTGGCAGGGTCCGAGATGTCCCAGATCACCGGGCCATTGTAGTTCCCCTGAATCGCGTACTTGCCGGTGAACGCGAGGTCGGAGTTGGTGATACCGAGGAAGCCCGGTGGCGAGACGGCTCGGGCTGTCACGCGCAGATTTGACACCGCCTCCTGCGCATCGAACAAGCCGGCACGCAAGTTGTTGCGCGGGTCGCGCGACCAGTCCGTGGATGCCACCGGCGTCGGCTGGGTGGTCGGCTTTGCCGTCGAGCTGGCGCAGGCGTTCAGCCCGGCAAGCACGACCGCGGTGGCGAGTTTACCGAGCTGCGCCGACGCGGCGCCGAATCGGTATCGAGAGGTCAGGAACATCGGATGCCTCGAGGTGAGAATACAGACAGCGAACCAACAAGTGAGTCACGGCGCTGGAGGAACTTCCCCCATTTCGAGCAACATCGTCAGCATCCGCTTGATCTCGGTGGACTGATCCACTTCGACGTCGGCGGCGAACTTGAAAATCGTTTCATCCTGGCCTGCGCCCTGCGCGCTGAAGAGCGTCCTCACCATCGACACCGCTCCACGGTGGTGCTGCATCATGTAGATCAGGAACAGGCGGTCGAACTCCCTGCCGCGGGCCGCTTGCAGTTCCTTCAGCTGCACGTCGGAGAGCATGCCTGGCATGGCGGCCATCCCCGCCATGCCATGACCGGCGTGCCCCATGTCGTGGCTTGCCGGCGCCGTGGCGGCCGACGTGGCTGCCGACGGTCGCATGCTGACATTCCCGAGTGAGTCGACGGTCATCGGATCCTGATTGCGATCCGTGAGCCAATTCTGCATCAGGCGAATTTCATCCGTCTGCGCATTGATGATGCGTGCCGTCAGCCGCTGGACGCCCGATGACGCATCGTGCGTGACCGCCCAGCGAGAAATCGTGATCGCCTGCGCATGATGGTGAATCATGCCGCTCATGAAGTCGATGTCGGCCTGTGTGTACGGGTACCGCAGCGAGTCGGCGCGGGCGCGCGCCGTCGCCCCGGCCTGCCCCATCACGAATCCGCTCTGTGGAGCGCGACGACTGCCCGCACAGGCGGAGAGGACGGCGGCGGTGCCGAGGAGCAGCGTCAAGAATCGAAAGTTGCGCATACCGACGAGCCAGTGAGAGGCGACGCCGCACGGCTGATGCCGACGCGGTCAGACTGAAAGATACCGGAGTGAGCTGGCGGTGGCAGAATGCCGGTTGCCGATGACTCGGACAGCGCTCGGCAGCCAGGCGTTGCCATGCGCACGCTCCGTCATACGCAGTCGGCGCGCGCTTGTTGCAGCCGTGTTCGTCGTGGCCTCGACACGCCGGGGAGCGGGGGATCGGCTGAAAATGAGCCTTCGTCGCCGTCACGCTCCAGCTTTTTGCCGGCGGCGCTGGCGAAGCGAAGTGAACCGGGCGAATCTGTAACCAGTCACCTGATCATGTCGCCTGAAGCCGGTATCCGACTGTGCCCTCCCCGGAAGAGTTGCTGGACCAACTGCACCGTGATCTCGCTGCTGCTGATCATGACGAAGCGTGCTCTGGTATTGGCCGCCGCGAATTCCTGTTCTACTCGCTGGTGACGGCGGCGGCGACCACCTTCGGGGCAAGTGCCGTACAGGCCCAGCGAGCGCTTGCGGCGGGCGGGGTGTCCCGTTTCCGGGCTGGATCGGGAGCGTCGCTTCGGCAGCAGGCGGTGTCGATCCTCGGCAATGGGGAGGCGCCCGCGCTGCAGTTCATGCCCTACCCGGGCGGCACGGGCGCGCTGCTCGAGAAACTCGCCCGCGAGCGTGGGCGGGCGGCGTTCGATCGGGCGGTGTTCGCGGTACCCAGGTTCACCGGCCCCGTACCGACCACCCCCGACGACATCGCGTTCCTGCCCGCGCACCGGCTTTCGGCGCTGCTCAAGGAGCGCCGGATCACGTCGGTGGCGTTGACCGAGATCTATCTCGCCCGGCTGAAGCGGCTGAACCCGACCTTGCTGTGCGCGGTGACGATCATGGAAGAGTCCGCGCGCCGCGACGCAGCGGCCGCCGATGCGGAGATCAGCGCCGGGAAGTACCGCGGTCCCCTTCACGGTCTGCCCTACGGCGTCAAGGACCTGTTCAACACCAAGGGTGTGCCGACGACGTGGGGCGCGCTCGACTTCCAGGACCGGGTGATCGACGAGGATGCCGAGGTGGTGATCCGGCTCCGGGACGCGGGCGCGGTGCTGATTGCCAAGCTGGCGACAGGCCTCTTCGCGCAGAACGACCAGTGGTTCCGCGGCCGCACGAACAACCCCTGGAATCTGTCGCAGGGCTCGAGCGGATCCTCGGCAGGCCCCGGGTCGGCGACGGCTGCCGCCTGCGTGGCGTTCAGCATCGGGACCGAGACGCAGGGCTCGATCGTCTCACCGGCGGTGCGCAACGGGATCAGCGCGCTGCGGCCGACCTTCGGTCGCGTCAGCCGGCATGGCGGCATGGTGCTGGCCTGGTCGCAGGATCGGGTTGGGCCGATGTGCCGAACGGTCGAGGACTGCGCGATGGTCTTCAACGTGATTCACGGTGTCGACGAGAAGGATCCGTCGACCATTACCACCCCGTTCCAGTTCGATCGGAAGATCGCACTCGGTGCGTTACGCGTCGGTGTCGATCCGAACGCGCCGACGGAACTGGTCGAGAAGCTGAAGGAACTCGGCCTGGTGCCGAAAGCCATCGGCGCACGGCCAACGGTCGCAGGCATGGCCGGCGGTGGGCTGAACGTGGAGTACGCCGCGGCGTTCGACAGCTATGTGCAGCGCAAGGAGAAGGAGATCGGCCTCGACCTGACCGCGCTGCCGGAGCCACCGCGGCCGGGAAGCACGCCCGCAACGCCTCCGCCGCCGGCGCCGAATGCGCCTCCGGCCAGTCCGATGGCGCCGGCCGACTGGAACCCTCGGTTCGTCCAGGGGCGGACGGTCCGCGGATTCGACTTCCTCCAGAACCAGCGCCGGCGATACATGCTGGTGTCGGCCTGGGGTGAGTTCATGAAGGATCTCGACCTGTTCATCGGCAACCCGGTTGCCGATGTCGCAGCGAATGCGCAGACCGGTCATCCGTGCGTGGTGCTGCCGTACAAGTTCGATGTGCCGGTGGCGCAGGGCGGCGGTGGGGCGCGTCCCGTCGGGACACCGGCGGCACCGGCGCCAGAGCTGAAGGCGCAGCCGATCTGCGGGGTCATCGTCGGCGCGCTCTACAACGACGACAAGATTCTGTCGGTGGCGCATCAGTTTCAGGCGCACACGGACGTCCACGCCCGGCGACCGGCGGTGTGATCCTGGCCTGCGGGTCGTGAGAGCGTAGAACCTGCGCGCGCCCGGGACTAACTTCCCGCGGTCGCAGCCGGCTCGTCAGTCCCGGGTCGCGCTGCGACCGCCGGCTGTCCGATGCCTGCGACGTCCACGTTGTGCCTCACCCTGCTGCGCGCGCGATGAGCCCATACGTCACGTTCCTGCTCTACCTGGTGGCGATTCTGGGCTTTCTAAGCCTGGTGCTGACCTTGAATGCGCTGCTCGGCCCAAAGCCGGCCATGACACCGGTCAAGCTGGAGCCGTTCGAGTGCGGGGCGATGCCGGTTGATTTCGTGAACGTGAAGGCGGTGCCGGTCAAGTACTATGCGGTCGCGATCATCTTCATTCTGTTCGATCTCGAAACGATGTTCCTGTTCATCTGGACACTCGGTGCCAGACCGCTCTCCGGGTTCATGATGTTCACCCTGTCGCTCTTCCTCTTCCTGCTCGTGATCAGCCTCCTGTATGTCTACAAGGCGCGCATTCTGGAAGCGGTGACGGAATAGCCATGTACGGAAAACCGTTGCCAATCGTCGACGCGTCGGGGGCCAGTGTCACGTCGCCCACGAGTGCGCACACCAAGCACGCGTCGTTCGAGTATCTCACGACGCGCAAGGATGAGCTGGTCGGGTGGGCGAGGAAGTTCTCGCTGTTCCCGTATCCATTCGTCACGGCCTGTTGCGCGATGGAGTTCATGGCGGTGAGCGCGTCGGTGTATGACACCGATCGTTTCGGCGCGGCGCTGCCGCGGTTTTCGCCACGTCAGGCGGACTTGCTGATGGTCGTCGGCACGGTGACCCAGAAGCAGGCGCCGATTCTGCTCAAGGTCTACGAGCAGATGTGCGAGCCGAAGTGGGTGATGGCCTTTGGTGTGTGTGCGATGACGGGCGGCTTTTATCAGAATTACGCTTCGCTGCCTGGGATCGATCGCATCATCCCGGTCGATATCTACGTGCCCGGCTGTCCGCCGCGGCCGGAGATGGTGATCGATGGGATCATGCGGCTGCAGGAGACGATCGCGCGCGGCAAGCATCCCATCGTCAACGATACGTTCTGACCGTGTCGCTCTCCCTTCTGGAGTCCATGGCGCAGCAGCTGGTCCCGAACCGGGATGCAGCGAATGCGGTGCAGGCGGATGAGCCGGTCCGGTCGCGCGGCGTGTCGCATGGCGTGCTGGTGCTGGAGCTCGACTCCGCCGCACTGCTCCCCATCGTGACACGGCTCAAGTCCGAATTCGGCTTCGATCTGTTCCTCGACGTGACCGCAGTGGACTGGCCTGACGCTCCGCTGCGATTTGAAGTGGTGCACCATTTCTACTCCACGACCCACAAGGTCCGGGTCCGCTTGAAACAGCGTGTCAGCGAGGCCGAGCCACGGGTCGACTCGCTGACGGCGCTCTATGGTTCGGCCGGGTACATGGAACGTGAATGTCACGACATGTACGGTATCATGTTCCGCGGCAACGCTGATCTCCGTCCGATTCTGCTGTATGAGGGGTTCGTCGGACATCCCCTGCGAAAGGACTATCCGAAGCAGCTCGAACAGCCGCTGGTCCCCTATCGGCCGCCGCAGGGCACCCTTGTCCGATAGCATTCCCAACCCGGTTCGCTCGGCGTTCACCACCCACGAGCGCGATGACACGGTCATCGTCAACATCGGCCCGTCGCATCCGGCGACGCATGGCACGGTGCAGATCATCGCCGAACTGGACGGCGAGCGCGTGCTGCGCACCGATGTGCATTGCGGCTATCTGCACCGCGGTTTCGAGAAGGAGTGCGAGGATCACACCTGGCACAACCTGATTCCATACGTCGATCGCCTGAACTACTGCTCGGCGCTGATCAACGATTTTGCGTATTGTGATGCCGTCGAACAGCTGATGGGCATCGAGATCACGCCGCGCACGAAGTATCTGCGCACGCTGCTCTCGGAGTACTCACGCATCACCGATCACCTGACATGCGTGGCCGCCAGCCTGATGGAGCTCGGCGCGCTGACGGCGTTCCTGTACCTGGTGACGATCCGCGACTTCATGTACGAGCACCTGGCCGCGCTGACGGGCGCACGCGTCACCTACTCGTATGGCCGCATCGGTGGGCTCGCCGACGATGTGCCGGCGGGATGGTTCACGCGCCTGCGCGAGATCCTGGTCGAGTACGAGACGTACGTGGAACGGGTGCACGGTCTGGTGGACCGGAATCGCATCTTCATCGACCGGCTGCGGAAGGTGGGGACGATCAGCACCGCCGACGCCCTCCACTGGGGCTTCACCGGCCCGATTCTCCGCTCCACCGGCGTGGCGCGCGATCTGCGCAAGGATACGCCCTACCTGGCCTACGCCGAGCTCGATTTCGACGTGCCGGTGGGCATCATGGGCGACAACTACGACCGGTATTTCGTGCGGATGCGCGAGATGGACGAGTCGGTCTACATGATGCGCCAGCTGATGGACATGATGCCGGAGGGGCCGATCAACGTCGATGATCGCCGCTGCGTATTCCCCGAGAAGTCACTGGTCTACTCGGAAATCGAATCGTTGATCAACCATTTCAAGCTGGTCATGGAAGGTCCCTCCGTGCCTGCCGGTGAGATCTACGTTGCACATGAGGCGCCCAATGGCGAGTTGGGCTTTTACCTCGTGAGCACGGGTGGCGGTACGCCGCACAAGGTGCATGTCCGGTCGCCCAGCTTCGTCCACATGGGTGGTGTGCACAAGATGCTCGACGGCCATCAGCTGGCCGATATCGTGACTACGTTCGGTTCGGTGAACATGATCGGCGGCGAGTGCGATCGATGAAGCATCTGATTCCAGAGTTCGAGCGCTGGAAACTGCGCTATCCGGCAGGCTTTGAAGCGTCGCTGACGATTCCGTGCCTGCGCCGGATCCAGGAGGACCGCGGGTACATCGCCGACAGCGACATCACGGAGCTCGTCGAGTACCTCGGCATCTCGCGCATTCAGGTTGACGAGGCGATTGCGTTCTACACGCAGTTCACGCGCCAGCCGCTCGGCAGGCACCACATGCAGGTCTGTCACAACGTGTCCTGCTCACTGCGCGGCGCCGAAGGGCTGATTGCGCACCTTGGTGCGCGGCTTGGCATCAGCCCCGGACAGACCACGCCTGATGGTCGCTTCACGCTGACGACGGTCGAGTGCCTCGCGTCCTGCGGAACTGCACCGATGATGATGGTTGGCGATGCCTACCACGAGAACCTGACGCCGGCGTCGGTCGACGCGTTGCTCGAGGAACTGGCGCGATGAGCGACACCGTCTTGACCACCGCGCCGCTCTCGGGGACGAAGTTCTTCATGAACTTCCCCATCACGGCCACCTCACACTCGCTGGCCGACTACAAGGCCCGCGGCGGGTATCAGGCGCTCGAGAAGGCGCTGCGTGAGATGCAGCCGGCCGAGGTGACGAAGGAAGTGTCGGCGGCCGGCCTGCTCGGGCACGGCGGCGCCGCGTTTCCGGCCGGTCGAAAGTGGGGCGTCGTCAAGCTGGGCGATGGCGAGCCGCACTACGTGTGCATGAATGCCGACGAGGGTGAGCCCGGCACGTTCAAGGATCGATGGCTGCTCGAGCACGTGCCGCATCTCTGTCTCGAGGGGCTGATCATCGGATCGTATGCGCTGCAGGGACGACACGCGTTCATTTACATCCGTGGCGAATTCGACCTGTCGCATCGCCGCATGGCGGACGCCATCGAGGAAGCGTACGATGCCGGATTGCTTGGCGAGAACATTCTCGGCACGGGCTATTCGTGCGACGTCGTGCTGTATCGTGGCGCCGGATCGTATGTCTGTGGCGAGGCATCCGCGATGCTGGCTTCCCTCGAAGGAAAGAAGGGCTGGCCACGGAATCGGCCGCCGCGTCTGACCGTGAAGGGGCTGTACCAGAAGCCGACCGTGGTGAACAACGTCGAAACGCTGGCCAACGTGCCGGTGATCATCAGTCGTGGTGCGGTCGAGTTCAAGAAGGTCGGCACGCCGAAGAGCCCTGGCACCCAGATGATCTCGATCTCGGGGCACATCGCCCGGCCCGGGGTCTACGAGGTGGAGTATGGCTATCCATGGCAGAAGTTCATCTACGACGATTGCGGCGGAATGCAGGGCGGCGCCACGCTGAAGTGCATCATACCCGGCGGCGTGTCGACAAAATTGTTGTCCGCAAAAGAGATGGAGCCGCTCACGCTCGATCACAACTCGGCCCTCGCCGGTGGCTCGCAGCTCGGCTCGGGGGGCATGATTGTCATCGCCGACGGCACCTGCATGGTGCGCCTGGCGCAGGTGATCCAGCGGTTCTACCACCACGAGTCGTGCGGGCAGTGCACACCGTGCCGCGAAGGGATGGGCTGGATGGAGCGAATCCTCAATCGCATCGTCGCCGGTGGCGGGCGCCCGGAGGACATCGACCGGCTCTACCAGATCTCCACCGCGAACGACGGCACCACCATCTGCAGCCTGGGCGATTCGGCGGGCTATGCCTGCTCCGCCATTCTCGATCACTACCGCGAGGAGTTCGAGTACTTCATCACGCACAAGCGGTCGATGTACGATGGTCGGCTGGTGGTGGATGATCCGTTCTCGGGTACGCTGGCCACGACGGGCGCGCGCGCATGATCGAGTTCTTCCTCGATGGCGTTCCGATGCAGGCCGAGGAGGGCCAGACCGTCATTCAGGCGGCGCGGGCCAATGGCGTGGACATCCCGCATTTCTGCTGGCACCCCGAGCTGTCGGTGCCAGGCAACTGCCGGATCTGCATGGTGGAGATCGAGCACGACGGGACCGACCCCTGGTTCGACATCAGCTGCAACATGCCGGTCACGGCGGGGCTGAAAGTGCTGCTCAACTCCGAGCTGGCGAAGAAGATCCGCAAGGACACGATGGCGTTCATCACGCTGAACCATCCAGTGGACTGCGGGATCTGCAACAAGTCGGGCGAGTGCACGCTGCAGGACTACCATTACGAACACAATGGCGCGGCTTCGCTCTCTCGTGACCCCAAGACGCACGCCACGAAGTTCTTTCCGCTGTCGGATCGCATCATGCTGGACAACGAGCGCTGCATCATGTGCACGCTGTGCGTCCGCTTCACGCATGAGGTGTCGAAGTCGCATGCACTGGGGGCGGTGAATCGCGGGGACCACACCCTGATTCGCCCCGCCGAGGACGCGAATTTCAACGCTGATCAGTACTCGGACAACGTCATCGACCTGTGCCCGGTCGGCGCGCTCCTTTCACGCGACCTGCTCGATCACTCACGCGTCTGGTACCTGCAGCCGACAGCGTCGGTCTGCCCGGGGTGCGAGCGCGGATGCAGCATCGACATCTGGCACCGCAAGCACGAGTGGAAACTGACGGCGCTCGATCCGCGCATGAATGCATCGATCGACCGCGTCACTCCGCGCGAGAATCCGGCGGTGAACGGGCTCTGGGTCTGCAACAAGGCGCGCGATCTGGCGCACCTGTTCGAACGTCCCCGTGCCGAGCAGGCGATGCAACGGGGCGCCGCCGTGGAGTTGTCCGAGGGAATCGCGGCGGCGGCACGCCTGATCGCCACGTCGCGCAACCCGGTGGCGCTGGTCTCGAGCTGGGGCTCGAATGAAGAACTGGCCGCATTCCACGCGGCGTTTGCGCAACGCCTGCGCGCGTTCGTCAAGGTCGACCACACGCCGCAGCCCGGTGAAGTCCTCGAAGATCATCTGCTGATCAAGCCGGACAAGAATCCGAACCGCCGGGGCGCGTTGGCCTTGTTCCCGGCGCTGCCCGACGACGTGGCGCAGGCGCTGACGCCGGACACCGATCTGGTGCTGGTCTGGGGCGAAGGCTTCGATGGCGCGCTGATTCCGGATGGTGCGAGGGTCATTCGACTGGATGCATTCGCGCACGATCAGAATGCAGGCGCCGACGTGTTCATCCCCGTCAGCCTCCAGACGGAGCGGAGCGGGCACTACACGAATTTCGACGGCGTGGTGACGGCGTTCTCGGCCTGTTTCCCGCTCAAGCCGTCGATCGCGCACGCGGAGTCAGTCTTCGCCAGCATCATCGCTGCGCTTTGGTTGACGGCCGACGCCGCGTCGGTCCAACTGACATGATGCCCGATCTGGCGATGTCGCTGGTGTTCATCACCTATGCGATCGTCGTGCTGCTGACGTTCGGCGGCCTGCTCACGTGGGTGGAGCGCAAGCAGGCCGCGGTGATGTCGGATCGGATTGGTGCCAATCGCGCGTACATCCGGATTCCGTTCACGAACGTCAAATTGATCTGGCTCGGATTGTTCCACGGAATGGCTGACGGCCTGAAGATGCTGCTGAAGGAGAACTTCAAGCCCAACGCACACGACGCTGTCGGGTACTTTCTGGCGCCATTGGTGGTGTTTGCGCCGGTGCTGCTGGTCTTTGCCGTCGTTCCGTTTGGTGGAACGATGGATCCAGGTCGCCTCGTCCCATCGCTCGCCTCGTGGTTTCAGGGGCGCACCTATCCGCTGCAGATCGCGCGACTGGATGCCGGGCTCTTGATCGTCTTTGCGTTCAGCGGCGTGACGATCATCGGCGCCATGCTGGCTGGCTGGTCTTCCGGCAACAAGTTCTCGCTGCTCGGCGGATTGCGGGCCGGCTCGCAGATGATCTCGTACGAACTGGTGATGGGCCTGACCGTGATGGGGCTGATCCTGATCTATGGCACGGTCGATCTCGGTACGATCGTGCAGCAGCAGTCCGGCGTGATGCTGGGCGTGCTGCCGGCGTGGGGCGTGTTCATGCAGCCATTCGCCGCCTTTCTCTTCCTGACGGCGGCGATCGCGGAAAACAAGCGCATTCCGTTCGACCTGCCGGAAGCCGAGTCCGAGCTCGTGGCGGGGTACTACACGGAGTACAGTGGCATGAAGATGGGGCTCTTCATGTTCGCCGAATTCATCCAGATCGCGATCGTCGGCGCCCTGTTCACGACGCTCTTCCTTGGCGGATACAATCTGCCGTTCATGAGTGACGCCGGCTTCAGTCTGCCTGGCGGGCGTGAGATTACGCTGAGTCACGGCCTCGTGCTCGTACTGCAGCTGGTCGGCTTTCTGGCGAAGGTGATGCTGATGTGTGTGGTGCAGATCCAGATTCGGTGGTCGCTCCCGCGCTTCCGGTACGACCAGATGCTGACGTTCGCCTGGAAGTTGCTCCTCCCGCTGTCGCTGCTCAACCTGTTCGCGACGGCCGTCGTCATGTGGCTGCGCAGTGGAGGCACCACATGAGCGCTCCTGAGGAACGCACCAAGTTGCCGCCCGTGCGACCAGCGCCATACGCACGGAAGCAGTACTGGAACGAACCGACGATGACCTTGTGGGAGCGTGCGTACCTGCCGGAGATTCTGCGCGGACTGGGCATCACGACGGGGATCTTCCTCCGCAACATGTGGCGGTGGATCAGCGGCAGGAGGGGCGCGGTGACGTCGTACTATCCCGAGGAGAAGCGCGCGGATTTCGCGCCGCGGAACCGTGGCAAGCACATTCTGACGCAGCGCCCGGACGGGTCACCGCAGTGCATCGCGTGCAACATGTGCGCGACGGTCTGTCCGGCGAAGGTGATCGAGATCGAGGCCGGATTCGACGAGAACGATCCTGCCCATCCGAAGTATCCGATCCGATTCGAGATCGACTACTCGCGCTGCGTGTTTTGCGGGCTCTGCATCGAGGCCTGTCCGGAGGACGCGATCCGTATGGAACCGGACGTGCCGGATCTGGTGTCGGGCGATCGATACAACATGTGGTTGACGATGGACGAGATGCTGACCTGGAATCCGCACAAGGATGTGGCCAAGCCGTATCCGCCGAAACCTGTGCCTCCGGTCAACGGCCAGTCGCCCACGCGAGGACCCGGCTCATCGACACATTGATCCTGATTGCGATGGGTGTTCTGGCGCTCGGTTCCGCAGCGCTGATGCTCGTCTTGCGGCAACCGATGCGGGTGGCATTGGCCCTGATCACGACGATGATGGCACTGGGCGGTATCTACGGCCTGCTCGGCGTGCACTTCATCGCCGCCTTTCAGGTACTGATCTACGTCGGCGCGGTGATGGTGTTCATCGTGTACGTGATCATGCTGATGGAACTGCGTGAGGCTGAGGGGAATCGGCGATTCTCGGGCTGGCGTGTTCCGGGGCTGGTGGTGTTCGCGCTGCTCGTCCTGGTGCTCGTCGTCAGCGTCTGGAGTGGCGGCACCGGAAGCTTGCCCCCCGCCGCATCGGCCCCCTTCAGCCTGACACAGTTCTCGGCGGAGTTCCTGAGCCGGTACTGGCTGGTGTTCGAGCTCACGTCGGTGTTCCTCGTGGCAGCGATCGTCGCCGCGCTGGCCGTGATCAAGGTCAGTCGGAGGGTCGATGGATAGAACCCAGCTGCTCCTCGGCCTGTCGATTGCGCTGTTTGCGCTCGGGCTGCTTGGCCTGATCATCAGGCGCAATGCGCTGGTGATGCTGATGTGCATGGAGCTGATGCTGAACGGCGTCAATCTCAGTCTGGTGACGTTCTCGGAGCGCTACGCGGATGCCGGTGGCGCGGTGCTGGTTTTCCTGGTCTTCATCGTCGCGACGGCGGAGATCGCGCTCGCCATTCCGATCGTCCTGCTGCTGGTCCGGCATACGCGGTCGATGGATATCGGGCGCTACACGGATCTCAAGGGATGATCAGCCTGCCGCACACGCTGGCCGCGATCGTCCTGCTACCGCTGATGGGCTTCCTGCTCAACGGCGTATTCGCCACGGCGTTGGGTGGACACAGGTTCGGCAATCGGCTGGCCGCCATCGTCGGTTGCGGATTCCCGATTGCGGCGTTTGTGCTGACGGTGAATGCGCTCCTGACGCTGCAAGCGGGAGGCTACGCGCCGCTGATCGAGCCGCTCTACCGCTGGGCGACCATCGGTGACAGCACCTTTGATGTCACCTTCTACTTCGACCGGCTGAGCGCGATCATGACGCTGGTGGTGACTGGCGTCGGTTCGGTCATTCATGTCTACTCCACCGGGTACATGCATGACGACAAGAGCCATGGCCGGTTCTTCGCCTATCTGAATCTGTTCTTGTTTTTCATGCTGCTGCTGGTACTGGGCCGCTCGATGCTGGTGTTGTTCGTGGGCTGGGAAGGGGTTGGACTGGCATCGTACCTGCTGATCGGTTTCTGGTTCGATGATCTGGCAAATGCCAGGGCCGGGAAGAAGGCGTTCGTCACCAATCGCATCGGTGATGCCGGATTCCTGCTCGGCATGTTCCTGCTGTATCGGGCCTGTGGCACGCTCGACATGGACACGATCAACGCCGTATTCATGGGGCTTGCCGGTAGTGTCCCGGTGGTATCGGCCAGTCTGGTCGGGCTCCTGCTGTTCATCGGTGCGACGGGCAAGTCCGCGCAGATCCCGCTCTTTGTCTGGCTGCCTGACGCGATGGCCGGCCCGACGCCGGTCTCGGCGCTGATCCACGCGGCGACGATGGTCACCGCCGGCGTGTATCTGGTGGTACGGATGTCTGGCATCTACATGCACGCGCCGGAAGCGTCGCAGGTGATGGCGATCGTTGGCGTGGCGACGGCATTCCTCGCCGCAACCATCGCGCTGGTGCAGACCGACATCAAGAAGGTGCTCGCCTACTCCACGGTGTCGCAGCTCGGCTTCATGTTCCTTGCGCTCGGCGTCGGTGCGTACGGAGTCGCAA
>CAYMQV010000041.1:21080-26561 GCA_964392395.1 uncultured Gemmatimonadaceae bacterium | reverse complement strand
CGTATTGAGACCGTCCTCCGCCTTGGTGATCACCGCCCACCCTCGATCCGTCATGGTCGCTTCGATCACCAGCGCCGCATCCGTTCCAACCAGCTGCGCGAGCCGCGCGGTCAGCTGCGCCCGCGCGGCTGGTGACGCATCGTCCAGCACGTGGGCGAGCACCGAGTCGCCGACGACGGTATCGACCGCGATGTACGTTCGCACACCATCCTGCTGCGCGATGGCCATGGACAAGCGGTAACGCGGGGAACCGGCAGGATCAGTCATCGCAGCTCAGGTGTCAGGTATGCGTCGTCGAACCACTGGGGGCGCCGTCGTTGCCCCAGTGTACTCTTGTGTATTGTTATCTTGACGTGCCGCTGACGCAATCGCACTCTCCGGATCGGCGGATCGGGCCTCGCGCCAGCTGTGCCTCGTCCTTCACGCCGATTCCACTTCCTCGCATGTTGATTGCCCCTGCTTTCCGCGTTTTCGGTCCAGGACGGCGCACCTGCGTGACGTGGGTACGATGAGTCGCGAAAAGGCACCAGCCAAGCCGGTGTGGCAGGAGGGAATGGCGCTCGCGCCGCAGCATTTTCAGGCGCAACGGCGGTGGCTCGAGGACGAGACCCGCCGCGCCATCGATGACGTGATTCCCTTCGCGTGGGGCGTAGCCGGTCTGGAGCTGGATGGGGACGCGTTGCGCGGTGGCACCCTCTCGCTCGTGCACGCGCGGGGGCGCTTTCCGGATGGAACGCCGTTGCAGGTGCCGGATCCCGACCCCCTGCCGGAAGCCTCGGCCCTCGCCTCGCGCTTCTCACCGACGCGTGACTCGCATCTGGTACATCTCGCGCTGGCGCCGTGGCAGGACGACGCACCGAATGTCGCCGCGGCGGCGGCCATTCCGTCTGCGGCGGTGCGGTTCCGGCGCGATGAACGATCCCTGGTTGACGAGACGACCGGTACCGACGCGCTCGCGGTCACAGTCGCAACGAAGCACCTGCGCCTGCTGCTCGACGACGAACTCTCGGCCGGCGACATCACGTTGCCGCTGGCGCGCATCCGGCGCGACGCGGCTGGACAGTTCATCGTCGACCGGGACTACATCCCGCCCTGCGTGCAGTATGGCGCGAGCCCGCGGCTGGTGGCGATGCTGCAGACGACGGTCGGCCTGCTGGCGGCCAAGAGTGCCGCACTGGCGGCCGCGATCGCCGGCACGGGTGCCCAGGCAGCGCAGGCGTATGTCGGCAACGAAGTCGCGATCCGCTGGTTGCTGCACGCGATTCGCAGCGCCGAAGCACCGCTGCGGCATCTGCTCTCGAACCGGACGGCGCATCCGGAGCGACTCTGGATCGAGTTCTCGCGGCTGGCAGGTGCGCTCTGCACCTTCTCGCTGACGGTGCAGGCGCGCGATCTGCCGATGTATGATCATCGCGATCTCGAGGGGTGCTTCGCGGCGCTGGACTATCACCTGCGCGCGCACCTCGATGCCGTGGTGTCGGCGCGCGCGGTGGTGGTGCGATTGACGGAGTCGGCTCCCACGCTGCATTCGGCGACAATCACCGACGCGCGGTGCTTCGAGCCAACGGCGCGGTGGTACGTTGGCGTCCGCACTGGTCTCGGCCCGCTACTGACGGCAACGCACTTTCCGCAGCACGCGAAAGTCTGCGCGACAAAGTTCGTCCTCGAGCTGGTGCGACGTGCCTATGCTGGTCTGGCCGTCGAGTCGGTCCCCACACCGCCGACGGGGATCGCGCCTCGCGCCGAGATGAGCTACTTCTCGATCACGCTCGACGGACCGTGTGCGCAGGCACTGATGCAAACGCGAGAGATCGGCGTCTACGTGCCTGATTCACTGCCCGATACGGTGATTGAAGTCGCCGTCCTCGTTCCCGAGTAGCGCAGGACCCGTTCGTGCCGTCATCGCTTTCGTCCCGTCGCCAGCACCCGCCCTCATGACGTCATCCGCTGCGCCCGGCCGACTGGCGCTCTCGCAACAGGATCTGTTCACGGTCATCGCACGCCTGCGTGGCGACCGGGCACCTGTCCGCGATGCAGAGTCCTTTCGCACACAGGCCCGCACGCTGCTGGCAAAGGCCGAACAGGCCGGTGCCGCGGCCGGCTACGCCTCCACCGACGTGCGAGTGACGTTGTTCGCCGCCGTCGCCTTCCTCGATGAGTCGGTGCTCAACTCCGCGCAACCGGCGCTCGCCGAGTGGGCGAGACGCCCGTTGCAGGATGAGCTATTCGGCGGACACATGGGCGGCGAACTTTTTTACCAGTACCTCGAGCAACAACTCGCGCGTGCCGATGAACCGGCGCTGGCCGATGTGCTCGAGGTGTTTCACCACGCGCTGCTGCTCGGGTTCCGCGGTCGGTACGGGAGTGATGCCGGTGCATTGAAAGTGATCGCACAGCGTGTCGGCGATCGGATTACCCGCATCCGTGGCGGGGCGGGCGATCTCGCCCCTGCCTGGCGTCCAGTCGATGATGCGGTGGCGGCCACGGACCCGTGGATTGCGCGTCTGGCCATCGGCGCGGCTCTCATCGTGGTACTCGTCATCGCACTCTGGGGCACGGGCCGCGCGACTCTCTCCAGTGGCAGCCGCGAGATTCGTGCGATCTCCGACGCCTCCTCCCGCTAAGACCACCGACGCGTCATGACTCACTCTTCGCGCACCAAACGCTGGCTGGTCAGCCTCGGCGTGCTGCTGGCGTTCATCGTGATTGCCGTCATCGCGATCTGGCTGCTCGAGCTCACCGGCACTGATCGGACCGTGCTGCTGATCGGCCTCGCCCTTCTCGGCGCCGCCGGTGCGGCACTCACCTGGCACCTGATGCGGCCGACGGATGCCGTGTCGAAAGCAGAGAAGGACGATGCGATCCTGGCCCTGCGACAGGCCGCCGATCGACTGCCTCGCGGTGAATTGCTGCGGAAGTCGCTGGTGCTGGTGCTCGGGCCACCGACGAGCACCAAGACGACTGTCGTCACGCGCAGCGGACTGGATGCGCAATTGCTGGCTGGTGATGCGCGCGGCACCGGGCCGGAGGAGTCCACCAGGGCCGCCAACATCTGGCTGGCCGGCGGTGGTGCCGTGGTGGAAGCACCTGGCGCACTGACCGCCGATGCAGGGCGCTTCACACGATTCGTGCGCGCGATGCGCGCGCCGGGACTGGCGGTGGCCCTCGGACGACGCGAGCCTGCGCCACGGGCCATCGTGCTCTGCATACCGTGTGACTTTCTCGCCAGCACCGACGAAGCGAAGCAACTCGATGCCCTCGCACCGACGATCCGGGAGCGTCTGGCGGACGCCGCCCTGCAATTCGGGATGCGAGTGCCGGTGTACGTGCTCTTTACGCGTTTCGACAAGATCCCGTACGTGGAGACCTGGCTGGCGCCACTCACCCGGGAGGAGACACGCGTCCCGATGGGCGCGGCACTGCCCTTCGACAGCGGCGCGGCCGGAGCGTATGCCGAACGGCTCGTCCCGCGACTGGAGAGCGCCTGCTCGCAGCTGATCGCCTCGCTCAGCGCACGCCGCAGTGAATTGCTGACGCGTGAGTCGGTGGAGGCGCGTCGCCTGACGTCGTATGAAGTCCCGCGTGAATTGAGCAAGCTGATGCCGGCGGTGATCCGTTTCCTGGTCGAGGTGACGCGCCCGTCGCAAATGGGCATGACGCCGCAGTTGCGGGGTTTCTGGTTCAGCGGTGCGCGGCCGGTGCTGGTCCGGGATGCCGCGCCCGAGGTGGCATCCATTCCGGCGCCCGCAGCAGGGGCCACCGGATTGTTCCGACCAGGAATGCAGCTCAATGCGATGGCGGTGGAACCAGCGGCGGCAGCGCGCAAGGTGCCGGAGTGGGTGTTCATCGATCGGTTCTTCACCGACGTCGTCTTCGGCGATCGCAGCGGTCGTGCGGCGGCACTCGGCGGTATCCGAGTGTCAGGACTTCGGCGGGCGCTGCTCGGCGGTCTGATCGGATGCGGTATGATGCTCGGCGTGGGCGTCCTCGTGAGCTGGATCGGCAATCGCTCTCTCACCTCGCGCACACTCGACGCAGCGCGCGGTGTCGCCGCACTGCCGATCGTGCAGGCCGCGCCCGGCACGATTGCGCTGCCAAGTGGCGAAGCGCTGCGCACGCTGGAGCATCTGCGTTCGCTGATCGACACGATCACGACCATCGACAGCGCAGGCGCACCGTTCACGCTCGGTTTCGGCCTCTGGAATGGCAGGGCGCTGATCGCGTCGGCACGACCGGCGTGGATTGCTGGCTATCGCCGCCAGCTGCATGACGATGCGTGGCGGAGCCTGACCGATTCATTGCGCACGGTGCCCGCGGTCCCGTTGCCGACCTCCGACTATGGTCGGACGTATGACATGCTGAAGACGTACCTGGTCGGCACGTCAGAGCACGCAAAGAGTTCGTCGGCGTTTGTCACACCGGTACTGCTCGCCGCCTGGCAACGTGGCATTACGACTGACACCGCCGTCACCGAGCTGGCACGGAAGCAGTTCGACACGCACGCCGCGCTGCAGACGAGTGGGGCGCTGTGGCCGGTGACCGGCGATCTCCAGCTGGTTGGACATGCGCGCGGGCACCTGAACCAGTTTGCCGGCATCGATCCGATCTACGTCTCGATGCTCTCGACCGTATCGGCGAGTGTGAAAGGCCTGAAGCTCATCGACTCCGTACCGCAGGCTGCCGGCGTGGTGGGCATTGCCGGTGCCATCGTGCGCGGACCATTCACCAGCGCCGGCTGGCGGAGTATGCAGGACGTGCTGAAGAACTCCGACCGCTTCTTCCAGGGCGAGACGTGGGTGCTCGGTGATCGGAGTGCGGTGTCATCGCGCAACCGTGCGCAGGATCTGGCAGAAATCCGCAAGCGGTACGTGACGGACTACACGTCGGAGTGGCGCACGGCGCTCCGCGCGGTGAGTGTTCCGCGGCCAGCCACCGTCCAGGAGTCGGCGTTGCGTCTCGGCAAGCTCGGGAGTGCGTCGTCCGCGCTGTTGAATGTGTTCTCGATCGTGTCACACAACACCAACGTGGACACGGCGGTGGCCCGAGTCTTTCAGCCGGTGCAGCGTGTCACGCCGTCGAGCGTGAACGGCAAGTTCGTCAGCGAAACGAATGAGCCGTACGCGACGGCGCTGCTGCAGCTTCAGGCATCGATGGAGCAACTCGGCAGCCTGCCCAAGGGCACCGACACCACGACGATCGCCGCGCTGAAGCTGGCGGCGCAGAACGTCCAGATGGGGCCCGTCTCACAAGCCCGGATTGCGGCGCGACAGCTCGAGCAGAAGTTTGCCGTCGACGCGGAAGCGTCGGCAATCGGTCGGGTGGTTGCAGTGCTCCTGCAGGCACCGATCGACGGTGCGGAAGCGGCGTTGCAGCGCGTCGCGAATACGCCGATGCCGCGCGTGGCGGCCCAACCAGCGGCGGGCGGCGGCGGAGGGGGAGGAGGCGCCGCACCAGCACCGTTGGCTCCAGCCGTGCCGACGC
>CAYMQV010000041.1:7649-21070 GCA_964392395.1 uncultured Gemmatimonadaceae bacterium | reverse complement strand
TGCCGCCGCGGCAGGTGCGGATTTCGCCGGCAGCGCGAGTGGTGCTGAACTGGCGGTGATGCTGAATGAGCGCGGCAAGCAGCTGTGCAAGTCGATGGAGCGGATTCTGCGCAAGTTCCCGTTCGATCCCGATCAGGGTGACGCGAGTGTGAGCGACGTGAATGCGCTGCTGGCACCTGGCACCGGGGCGCTCTGGAAGTTTTATGACGGCGGGTTGCAGCCGCTGTTGCCGTTGCTGAACGGGACGTACGTCTCGCGGCCGACCAATGGCGTGACGCTGTCACCGCAGTTCGTCACCTTCTTCCGCTGGATGGCGCGGGCGTCGGGGGCGCTGTACATGGACAAGGGGCAGACGCCGCGGATGACGCTGTCGATCAAGGCGCTGGCGACGGGTGACGCCACCGGCATTGTGACGCTGTTCCACGGAGATCGGACGCCGCGCCTCGTGCCGGGCGCCGAGGCGCAGTCGGTGTCATGGCCGCCGAGTGGTGGGAGCAGCGCGCGCCTGACGGTCTCGAATGGCGGACGCGATCAGGAGATTGCGCGGGCGGATGGCCCGTGGGCGCTGTTTCGCGTGATGGCGCGGGCGACGTCGAGTGAAGGAACCGGGCGCACGCGGGTGCTGACATTCAGCGGTGCCGCGCCGGTCGCGATCGAACTGACGGCACCCGGGGTCGGGCCGGTGGTGCAGCGCGGGGCGCTGCAGGGGCCGGCCTGTGTGGCGCCGTTGGTGCCGTAGCAGCGCACGCTGCGACGCAGATGTGGTGGGCGCCATTCGATCGTGCACGTGACGCGTTCTACGGCACCTGTCCCCTCCACGCCCGCCCCATCCCCACCAGCAGCGCCGCATACAGCTCGATCCCATCCCACAGATTCTGCACCCGCAGATTCTCATCCGCGGCGTGCTGATTGTCATCGTAGTTCGCGATCGGCAATGAAATCATCGGCACCTTCAGAATCTGCTCGAACAGATACGCCGGGCCGCTCGCACCGACCGTGGGGTTGAGCACCAATGGCTGTCGTGCCCCATCGCTGATCGCCGCAATCACGGCCTTGCCGAATGGGCCGTCCATCGGCGCGCGCGATGCCGGATAGCCGCTCCCCCACTCCACCCGCGCCACCTTCGGATGCGCGAGCCGCATCGCAACCGTGACACTGTCATTCGTCACGTAGAAGCCCTGGCGGCGAATATGCGCCTCCACCAGACGACGCACACCCGCCGGTGTCTGCCCCGGCACGAGGCGCAGATCGAAGCTGGCATAGGCTTCCGTCGCGATCGTGTTCGATCCGGTTTCGCGCACGCCGCCGACGCGGATACCGCGTACGTTGAATGCAGGCAGCATGATGCGCTCCGCCAGTAGCGCGTTGCCAGACTCGGTCCGGCTGAGGCCGAGCGCGGTACGCAACGTGGAATCGTATTTCGGCAACGCAGCCACGGCGCGGTATTCCGCGGCAGTGACGGGCGTCACGTCGTCGTAGTAACCCTCCACCTTGATGCGGCCGTCATCGTCACGCATGCTGGCGATCAGTGTGGCAATCAGCATTGCCGGATTCGGTGCCCAGTTGCCGTAGTGCCCACTGTGCAGCGCACGCGTCGGACCATAGACCGTGAGCTCGAAGCCGGCCGAGCCGCGCTGGCCGAACGACAGTTGCTGCCGGCCGCTCTGATGCACCGGGCCGTCACAGAACAGCCAGGCATCGCCGACGAGTTGTGCGGCATGTATGGTGAGCAGCGCCTCGAGGTGATCCGATCCGGCCTCTTCTTCACCTTCAAAGAACACCTTCAGATTCACGCTCGGCGCCATCTGTGATGCCTTCATTGCATCGAGGGCCGAGAGAATTGCCTGGATCGATCCCTTGTCGTCACCGGCAGAGCGGCCGTAGATGCGGGCCTCACCGTCAACGCGGCCACTGCCAGCCGGGATCGGGATGATGGTGCCACCAACGTGCACCTCCTTTGTGCGGAGCACCGGTGACCAGGGTGGCGTGGACCACTTTGCGGCGTCGACCGGCTGACCATCGTAGTGCGCGTACAGCACCAGTGTTCTGGTGGCGCCTGGTTGTGAGAGCTCGCCATACACCGCGGGAGGGCCGCCCGGCACCGTGAGCAGCCTGGTGTTCGAGAAGCCACGCGCCTGCAGCATGCGCACGAGGAAGTCTGCGTTACGGCGGATGTTGATCGAGTCGCTGGCGAGATTCGGAATCGCAAGCAGCTGAGCGAACTCAGTGAGGATATCGCCTTCGTGCTGTTCCCGGTATACGCGCGCGGCGGTGCGGGCGGCGGTGGCACTGACCGACGCTTGCGCCTGAGCCGAAGCAGCCAACAGGACGCCGCCAATCAGCGTGCACAGAAACGAACGTGACGTTTGGAAGTTCAGCATGCATCGCTCCAGAAAGAATTCACAGTCGGAATCCAGCGCACGCTGCGATGGCCGGCGCCGCATGACCGAACGCCGCATCCCGTGCACGCGATTCGGACGAATCTCGCCGTAACCCGCGCACCGTATCGGCATTGAAGTTCGTCCACCAGCGACGCGCGAGTAATCGTCGTGGACGAGGTCAGTGTGATTACCAGATGGACCGCAGCCCTGAGACGTTGGCATACTGCAGCGTCACCGGCGCACCGCGCACGACCAGACGCAGCGTGGCAAAGTCCTGCGACGGAAACACGATATCCGTCAGTGCCGTCGCACCGCCATCCGCAAACAGTTCCACCGAGGCACGATCGAGATAGAGATGCATGCGAACGATCGAATCGGCGGAGATCCGTGGGGCACGGTGCACCGCGCTGGCGAACGACGGAGAAAAGCCCTGGGGAGTCGCCGTTCGGTCGCTGTAGAACTGCTTCGCGGCGGCATCGTATCCAACGCGATAGCGGTCGCCGGCGGAGTTCGTGAGCTCGAGCGCGACATCGGTGACGCTGCCCGGTGTTACCACGAACTCGACGTCGACTTCAGCCGACGCGGCGGTGGTGCCCTGCGGCACTCGCAGCGCCAGTGCGCCAGTCACTCGCTGCGATGGGGTCGACGCGGTCTCCGTGCGAAGTGCCCGCAGTTCCTTGACTGGAGTGGAGAACAGCCGCAGCCCGCCGGCGGTGCGATGGAGCGTGAGCGCACGCGGGATCGTCATCGCGCTGCGCCAGACACCCGTCGGCACATCACGCGCGTAGTCCCAGTTGCTCATCCAGCCGAGGAAGAGCCGGCGCCCGTCTTCGGCCGGAACGTCAGCCCAGGTCACACCGGCGTAGTTGTCACGACCGTAGTCGACCCACACCCCACGTGACGGCTCCCGACCCGCGACACCGACGGACGACGCAAACGACGGATCGATGGTGAACGTCGACCCATCGAAGTCACCGACGAAGTACTGGGTGGCCGAGCCACCGTTGGGTGCACCAGGATTGATGCTGACCAGCAGCACCCACTTCGTTTCGCCGCTGCCTTCGAGCTTGAGCGGAAAGAGGTCAGGACATTCCCACACGCCACCGTGTGCGCCCACGGTGGCGCCGAATTCGCTCACCGGTTGCCACTGGCGCAGGTTGTACGACGCGAACAGCCGCACCCGATCACCGGCTGCCAGCACCATGATCCAGCGCTGCGACGCCTCGTGCCAGATCACCTTCGGATCGCGCATGTCCTTCAGTCCCGGGTTCGGCACGACCGGGTTGCCGACATACTTCGTCCAGGTCCGGCCACGATCGTTGCTGTACGCGATCGCCTGCGTCTGAAAGACCGCGGCTCCCGCCTTTTCCTTCGCCATGTCGTGATACGTGTACATCGCCACCAGCGGCGGCTGGCCACCGACGCCAAGGCCGCTGGTGTTCTTCCAGTCGACGACCGCACTACCCGAAAAGATCAGCCCCAGCGAATCGGGATAGAGCGCGATCGGGAGCTGTTCCCATCGCACCAGATCCGTGCTGACCGCATGGCCCCAATGCATCGGCCCCCAGACCGTTCCATCGGGATAGTATTGGTAGAACAGATGGTACTCACCGTCGTAGTAGACCATGCCATTCGGATCGTTCATCCACTTCGCCGGCGGCGTGAAGTGATATCGGGGACGGTGCGGCTCCTGATACGCGGCAGAGGGGTTCACCGCCGCCTGGAGGCTCGGCACCGGCGGGCGACACCCGACGAGCAGCGTTACGGCGACGACAAAGCATGTCGAAATCTTCATGCGTTGCTCACGGCGCCGCGGCGAGTTTGGGGACACCAAAGAACAGCGCGTCGAGCGCCAGCGATGCCAATGCCGTCATCCCCGTCGGCAACGCAGCCTCGTCGACCACGAACAGGGGCGAATGATTCGCCGGCACCGTCAGTGGATCTGTGCCACGCGGTGTGACGCCGAGGAAGATGAACAGCCCCGGTACGCGCTGCAGAAATGCCGAGAAGTCTTCGCCGGGCATTGCCGGCGCGCTCTCGAGCACCTTGGCATCTCCCAGCGCGCGACGCAGCACCGCCGTGGAGCGTCCAAACCAGCGCGGGTCATTCACGGTCGGTGGAAAACCGTCATCGGCCAGCGAGATGTCGACGGTCGCGCCACCCGCCGTGGCGACACTGGTGGCAATCGCCCTGATCTGCTTCCTGACGATGTCTCGGGCCGTCGCGTTGAAGGTCCGGTACGTACCAATCATCACCGCGCTGTCGGGGATGATGTTCTCGCGCACGCCAGCGTTGAACACACCGACCGTGACCACGGCCGGCCCCGCCGTGAGGTCCACGCTGCGACTGACGATCGTCTGCAGGTCGTTGATGATCTGTGCCCCGATCACGATCGGGTCCACGCTGCGCCACGGTTGCGCACCGTGGGCCTGCTTGCCACGCACCACCACGCGCCAGCTGTCGACGCTGGCCATCATGCCGCCACTCCGCGTCGAGACGGTGCCAGTGGGGCCGGGCCAGGTGTGGAGACCGTACACCGCCTCCACCTTCGGATTGTCGAACGCGCCGGCGTTCAGCATCCGCTGGGCACCACCTTCACTCTCTTCATTCGGCTGAAAGAGAAACGTCACCGTGCCGGGAAACTGCGCCTTCATCCCCGCCAGCGCCTCCGCCACGCCCATCAGCACCGCGACATGCGCATCATGTCCGCAGGCGTGCATCACGCCGACGGTCTGCCCGTTGGACAGCGTGGTGACCCTGGAGGCGAACGGAAGCCCCGTCTGCTCGGTGACAGGCAGTGCGTCCATGTCGGCGCGGAGTGCAACGGCAGGCCCTGGCCGACCGCCACGGAGCACACCGATCACTCCGAGTGCACCATCGACATTCGTGCGCACTTCCATGCCGAGTGATTTGAGGTGCGCCGCCACGATGCCGGCGGTCCGCTCCTCGAATCCACTGAGTTCGGGATGGGCGTGCAGGTCGCGTCGCCAGGCGACGACCTTCGGCGTCACGGCGGCGATCCGGGTGGCGAGGGCGCGAGTGACCGCGTCGGGAAGCGGCGGGGTCACGGGCGCTTGCGCCTGCAACTGGGCGGCGGCGGCGATCAGAAGCGCGAACGGGAGGCGTGTCATGCGCTGAATGATGGCACGAAGTCAGCGCCCGCGCCTCATGAACGCCGTGACGCTCCGTCGAGCACCAGACGATCCTCGGCGCGAAATGCCATCAGCACGAAGGCACCCGCGAAGATGATGAGCGACGGATAGAAGATCAGGTTGCCGCCGTCGAGCATCAGCTTGAACGGATCGACGATCGACGTCCAGACCGCGACCAGCGTCGTCCCGGTCACCAGCAAGAGCGCCGGGTAGGCGATCCGTCTGAACAAGCCAACGATGACCAGTGCACCAAGCACGACCTGCACTACCCCGAAGGCCTGCATCATCGTCGTGGCCACCGACATGCCGCCGTAGAATTTCTCGGCCACCGTCAGGCCGTGCTTGACGTTGATCAGCTTGTCGATGCCCCAGTACACCATCAGGCCACCGAGCGAGACGCGGAGGAGGATCAGGGAGTTTCGCTGCATGGTTCCGGGTTGGAGGGGAGAGCGCCGCAGCGCAATGACGCCGGGGGCCGTGCGACGTATCCGTCACCCGACCCCCGGTTCCCATCACCCACCCATCGGGCCCGTCAACCGATCGGCGGCTTCGGCTTCACGAAGACACTCGGAATCCCGAGGCCCTGCAGCAGTTCGTTGAACTTGCGCAGGTCATCCTGTTCGATGCGGTCCATCGCCTGCAGCTGCGTGGACAGCTTGCCGGCCAGGTCGGAGTAGATCTCTCCATGCTGCTGCGTTGGTGCATACGCGCCCTGCTGCACCTGCGAGTTCAGGGTGATGAACCAATTGTACAATCGCACCGGTTGATCGAGCGTACACTGATCGACGTGACACCCGATCTCGTAGAGCTGATCGCGCACGAGCTCGAGCTTCGCGCGCGCAGCCTTGGCGGCGTCGGCGACCTGTTTGGCATACGCCTGATCCTTGGTCTGCTCAACGCGTGCATCAAGCTGCGCTTGCAGATCTTCGAGCCGTTCGACCCGTTCGACGATCTCCGTGATGCGGGCGCGCACGCGCTGACCGGCATCGAACTGCGCCGTGAGATCGGCGGTGGTGGCAGTCGCACGCGGATCGGCGACTACCGCAAACTGGCGGGTGCTGGTGTCGGTCCCGACGATGAGGCGCGCGGTGTACGTGCCGGGTGGCACCCGTGGTCCGCGCAGGTGGCCTTCATCGATCACCGTGTTCTTGAGGCGCCGGATGTTCGGGTACCGCAGGTTCCAGAAGAAGCGATTGCTGCCCGGCCGAATGCGCGGGATGGAGTCGGCGGCGTAATACGACAGGCTGTCGGCAACCACCTTCCTGGCAGCGATCGAGTCACTGCCGGCGGAAAGCGAATCGGCGGTGTTGACTGCAACGAACGAGCGGATCAGTGTCCCGCGACCGTCGAGGAACTGGACCGTCACCGCCTTTCCTGTGGCGGGTGCGTCCTTCAGCCAATAATCAATCAACGCACCCGGCGGCGGATTCTCCCCCGCTTCACCACCGTTGCGCCACCCCGAGCCATCCCACAGCATCGCGCTGGCGGGCTGGAACAGGTGCACCGGCTTCGCACGCACCGCGTCGGTCAACTCGCGCAGCGGCGACAGGTCGTCGATCACCCAGAACGCGCGACCATGCGTCGCCGCGATGAGGTCATTGCCGTGCACCCTCAGATCGCGCACGCTCACACGCGGCAGGTTGAGCTGCAATGGCTGCCACGCCGCACCGTCATCCATGCTCACCCAGACGCCGAGTTCCGTTCCGGCGTAGAGCAGTCCACGCCGCGCCGGGTCCTCGCGCACGACACGCGTGTACGCGTTGCCCGGAATCCCGGCAACGATCTTCGTCCATGTCTTGCCATAGTCCGCGCTCTTCCAGAGATAGGGCGCAAAGTCATCCTGCTGATAGCGATTGGCCGCCACATACACCGCCGCCGGATCGTGCGGCGACGGATCGATGTGCGCCGTACGTGTGAACTTGCCGTATCCCGGCGGTGTCACGTTCTCCCACGAGGTGCCACCATTGCGCGACAGATGAATCAGTCCATCGTCCGAACCGGCCCACAGCACACCCTTCGTCTTCGGCGACTCCGCGAACGCATAGATCGTCGCGTACCACTCGGCGCCCGTCATCTCGCCGTGGATCGGGCCACCGGTGCGCTTCAGCGTGTTCGCATCGTGCACGGTGAGATCGGGCGAGATCTTCTCCCAGCTCGCCCCTTCGGTCCGCGACCGCCAGACGTACTGCGACGCGACGTAGAGCGTCTGCGGGTCGTGCGGCGAGATCAGCACCGGGAAGGTCCACTGGAACCGCTCCGGGACTTCACCCGCGCCGAATCCGTCGTAGTTCCGCATGGTGACCGAGATATCACGTTCCTGCCGACGCCCGTGGTCGTAGCGCGAGAAGGCGCCCATGTAGCAGCCGCCGTAGGTGACGAGCGGATTACGGGGGTCGACGGCGATCGTCGCGTTTTCACATCCCGCCACGCTGTAGTAGTCGCGCTCCCCGATCTCACCATCGTCCGAGCGACTCGCGACCGAGATGGCGGAGTTGTCCTGCTGCCCGCCGTAGATCCGGTAGGGGAACGCGTTGTCGGTGGTGACGTGGTAGAACTGCGCCGTCGGTTGATTGTAGACACTCGACCAGGTGGTGCCACCATCGAGGCTGATCGTGCCACCACCGTCATTCGAGTTGATCATGCGCTTCGAATCCTTCGGGTCGATCCACATCGCATGCGTATCGCCATGCGGCACGCGCACCGGCGCGAAGGACTTGCCGCCGTCGATCGATCGATAGACGGTGAGATTCATCACGTACAGGGTGTTCTCGTTCAGCGGATCGGCCGTGACCTGCGAGTAGTACCACGACCGCACCCAGAAGCGCGGGTCGGTGTTCATCCGGTCCCACGTGTCACCCGCATCGTCGGACCGGAAGATGCCGCCGGCAGAATCGGGTGCCTCGATGCTGGCGTAGATGCGTCGTGGATTGGCGGGCGAGACGTCGATGCCGATCTTGCCGAGCGGCCTGGCGGGAATACCCGGGCGGAAGGTGAGTTCAATCCACGTGTCACCACCGTCGAGCGTCTTCCAGATCCCGCTGCGACCGCCGCCGGAGATCATCGACCACGGGGTCCGCTGGAACTTGTACATCGACGCGTACATGATCCGCGGATTCGATGGATCGATGGTCAGGTCATTCGCGCCCGTCGAGTCGTTGATGAACAGCACCTTCTTCCACGACCGGCCGCCGTCGAGCGTGCGAAACACGCCACGTTCGGCGTTGGGGCCGAACGCATGGCCCATGGCGGCAACCGTCACATGATCGGGATCACGCGGATCGACGATGATGTCGGCGATCTGATGGGAGTCGACAAGGCCGATCCGTTGCCACGTCGCACCGGCGTCGGTGGAGCGGTACATCCCGGTGCCGAACGTGAGATCCTCGCGGAGCTGCGATTCACCCGTCCCGACATAGATCACGTTGGGATCGGATGGCGCGATCGCGAGTGCTCCCACCGAAGAGATATCGGTCTTGCCATCGGTGATGTTCGACCACGTCTGACCGGCGTTGGTCGTACGCCAGATGCCGCCATTGACGCCGCCCATCAGGAAGGTGAGGGGCTTGCTTGGATCACCGGCGACGGCGTTGGCGCGCCCGCCACGCGTGGGCCCGACGTTCCGCCAGCGGAGCGACTTCATCGCGTTGCTGGTCGCGGTGGGGGAACTGTACAGCGATGGGTCGTAAGCGGTGGTCGCCGCAGGGCGGCCCGAACCGGTGCCGGTGCGCTGCGCCGACGCGAGGGAAGTCGCGCACAGCACCGCCAGCGTGAAGAGGGCGAAACTGGCACGAGAGGTACGATCGAGGCGCATCGAGGGCGGTCCGGGAAGAAAGTGGGCAGGGACACTGCCCCACAAACTTCCCTCACGTCGCGCTCGGGCGCGAGAGTCTGATCGGATGTGGGCGCCGGCGACCGATCCGTCGCAGCGCAAAGGGGGCGCTGCGATGATCCGCCGCGCCCCCCTCAGTTCATTCCCGCCGCGCGATGACTATGGGATCACGACCAGCGTGGTCACACTCATCGCGGGCATGGCGTACGACACTGCGCCACCGGTGACCGCAAGGTCGGCCTGTCGCACCGGAGTCGCAGACGCCGCCGACATCAGGTAGGTTCGCACGCTGGTGGCCGCGGCGACGTTGCGCAGCGTGATCGACGCAATCTTTGGTGCGGGGGTCTTGTTGATGGCGATCAGCACGACGTTGCCGGCGGCATTCCGGCTGGCGTAGACGGAACTGGCCGCGTTGTCGGTCGTCGTGGCCTGGAGGCCGACATCGCCGAAGGCGCCCCCGGCACCATCGTAGTTCCGGAACATGCGCAGTGCGCCGAAGACGTACGCGTAGGCCTTGTTGCCGTCTCCGTTGTATGGCGCGGCCCCGACGCCAGCGAACGGCCAGAGCGAGGCGGCAAAGACTCCTTCACGGCCGAAGATGCCGAAGACATCCGCTTGCGCGATGCCGCCGGAGATATCACCGCCGCGGCCGTAGTAGTACTCCGTGATCGCCAGCTTCGTCCCGGGATAGTGCGCGGCGACCTGGTCGCGGAGCCGCGGCAGGAGGCGAATCGGGCCGCCGGTCACACTCGTGACCCAACTGCCATCGTTGTACGTCGGGTCCCAGAGCGAGCGCGGCGCCTGGACGCGTGCTTCGATCATCGCGGCATCCTGCGTCGCATAATCATTGCTGATGGTGCCGGCGTTGGTGCCTACTTCCGAGTAGAAATGCACGTCGAGTACATCGAGCAGGCGACGACCGGCCGCCGTTGCGGCGGCACGCATGCGATCGAGGTACACGTCGGTGAAGTTCTGCGTGCCATAGACCGGATCAGGGGTCGGGTAGCGACCGAGCAGCGTGACCCCGGTGTAGGTCGCCGTGGCGGCGCCGAAGACGAGGGCGTTGGGCAGGACACTCTTGATGGCGCTCGCATAGACGGCCGATGTATCCGCGAAGCCAGCATACGTCTGGAGCCGGGGCGTCGATGCATTGTCATTGAGATCGCTGAAGATCTCCTTGTGCGTCGAATGCCAGATATCCGGCTCGTTGTCGAGCGAGAAAAAGACCGGGGCGGTGGGATGCGTGGAGCGCCCGGGGTAGGTCGACTCGACCCAGTTCACGAATTCGTCCTGATAGACGAAGGCGTCCGAGGCACTCGGTGTGAGGGTGAACGCGCTGCCTTTCCTGGCGCGACTGACGCGGAACCGTGTCGCGAGGCGATTGGCGCGATCTGCGTCGCTGATGCCGACGTTGCAGTTGCAGGCATCGGCCGAGACGTGGCCGCTCATCGGCACCGTGGCCATGAACGCCTGCCCGCGCGCGAAGGTCGGATCGGCGTGGCGACGGACCGTGCCGCCACTGGTCGTCCCGACCTGCGCATCCGCCGTATTCCAGTAGAAGTAGTCGTGGCCGGCGTTGCTGTAGTTGTTCTCCCAGTTGTAGGCGGTCGCCCGATTTCCGCCCAAGCGGTTGAACGTGAACTCGGCCGGCATGGTGGCGTTGCCGTACGAGGAGGCCTCGTTGACGACGTTTCCACCATAAATGAAGCGTGAAATCGGATACGTCGCGCTGCCATCGATCAGAAACGTCACGTCGCCGACAGCGGGTGGAGGCGGCGGTGGCGCAACGCCAGTCACCGTGATCTGCGATTGGCCCACGACACCGCTTCTGTCCGCCGTGATTGCGACGCTTCCGGCGGCGACACCGGACACCAGCCCGCTCGACGAAACCGTGGCAATGGCACGGTTGGCGCTGGCCCAGACGAACGTGGCGCCCGAGATCACGCGGCCGCGTCGGTCGCGAGCCGTTGCGGTCAACTGGAGCGTAGCGCCAGCCGCAACCGTGGCGCTCGCGGGTGCAACGGTAGTTGCGCGGAGGGTGGCCACGGCGAGCTGCGGCTCAGCCGAGGTGAGGCTGCGCTGGTCGGCGCACCCAGCTATCAATATGACCAGCGCCGCCATTGCGACGCGGAAGTCGTTCGCCTGCGTGCCCATGCAAGTCTCCGATGAGTGTGTCTCACATCGGGAAGCCCGACTGGCATAGCGCGACCGACGTGTCGCCTGCCTTAGCCTCGTGGCTTTGCGTCACCGGCTTTCACCGGCTATGCCTTTTTCGCGGCCTCTGGAGCGGAGGCATGGGACGGCGTCGTGGAAGACGGAACCGTGGCAAACGTGTTAAACCAATGGCGCCGCGTCATCCACGTCGAATACGCGAGAAAGCCCGAGCTCAGCAATAGCAAGAGCCGTACCAACATCGCCAACCGCCTATGCTGCAACACGTTACGACACCTGCACTTCCACCGTGGTCACCCCCTTGGATGATTCCAGCGGCGCGATGGCTATGGCATCGCGACCAGCGTGGTCACACTCATCGCGGGCATGGCATACGACACTGCGCCACCGGTGACCACGAGGTCGGCCTGACGCACCGGAGTCGCAGACGCCGCCGACAGCACGTAGGTTCTCGCGCTGTTGACCCCGGCGACGTTGCGCAGCACGATCGATGCAACCTTTGGCGCGTTGGTCTTGTTGATGGCGATCAGCACAATGCTCCCAGCTGCATTCCGACTGGCATAGACTGAGCTGACGGCGTCGTCTGTGGTGGTCGCCTTCAGGCCGATATCGCCGAACGTGCCCCCGGCACCGTCGTAGTTTCGGTACATGCGGAGCGCACCGAAGATGTAGGCGTAGGCCTTGTTGCCATCGCCCTTGTATGGCTCGGCCCATATACCGGCCAGCGGCCAGAGTGAGGCGGCAAACACGCCTTCGCGACCGAAGATGCCAAAGACATCGGCTTGCGCGACACCGCCCGAGATGTCGCCGCCGCGGCCGTAGTAGTACTCCGTGATCGCGAGCTTCGTCCCGGGGTAGTGCGCGGCGACCTGCTCGCGCAGCCGTGGCAGCAGGCGAATCGGGCCGCCGGTCACGTTCGTCACCCAGCTGCCGTCATTGTACGTCGGGTCCCAGAGCGAGCGCGGAGCCTGCACACGCGCCTCGATCATCGCCGCATCCTGCGGCGCGTAGTCGTTGGTGATCGCGCCAGCGCTGGTGCCGCCTTCCGAATAGAAGTGCACATCGAGCACATCGAGCAGGCGACGACCGGCCTTCGTTTCGGCGGCACGCATGCGATCGAGGTAGATGTCGATGAAATTCTGCGTCCCATGGACCGGATCGGGGGTCGGGTACCGACCGAGCAGCGTGATCCCGGTGTAAGTGGCCGTGGCGGGGCCGAAGACGAGGGCGCTGGGCAGGACGCTCTTGATGGCGCTGGCATAGACGATCGAGGTCTCCGCGAAGCCAGCATACGTCTGGAGCCGGGGCGTCTTCGGGTTGTCATTGAGATCGCTGAAGATCTCCTCGTGCGTCTCATGCCAGAGATCCGGCTCGTTGTCGAGCGAGAAAAAGACCGGGGCAGTGGCGTGCCCGGACCGCCCGGGGTAGGTCTTCTCGAACCAGTTCACGAATTCGTCCTGGTAGACGAAGACGTCCGACGTGTTCGGCGACAGCGTGAAGGCACTGCCCTTGGTGGCGCGGCTGACGCGGAAATGCGTCGCGAGGCGCTTGGTGCGGTCGGCGGACGTGATCCCGACGTCACAGCCACAGGCATCGGCCGAGACGTAACCGCTCATCGGCACCGTGGCCATGAATGCCTGCCCGCGCGCGAAGGTCGGATCGGCGTGACGACGGACAGTGCCACCGCTTTTCGTTCCGCTCTCTTCGTCGGCAGTGTTCCAATATTTGAAATCCTTGCCAGCGCTGCTGTAATTGTTCTCCCAGTTGTAGGCGGTCGCCCGATTCCCGCCCAAGCGGTTGAACGTGAACTCGGCTGGCATCCTGGCATTGGCGTACGACCCGGGCTCGTCGACGACGTTTCCACCGTAGATGAAGCGCGAAATCGGA
>CAYMQV010000041.1:0-7639 GCA_964392395.1 uncultured Gemmatimonadaceae bacterium | reverse complement strand
CAGCGAGGGATTCACTCCCGGGTTGGCCGATACCGCGCTGCCGTCGATCACGAAGGAGACGTCGCCGGTCACGAGGGGCGGTCCAGCGGCTCCGGTCACGGTGATCTGCGAGACGACGGCGGCGCCGCCTCGGGTCGCACTGATGTCGACCGTGCCCGGCGTCACGCCCGACACCACGCCGGTCGACGATACCTCGGCAATCGCACGGTTGGCGCTGGCCCAGACGAAGGTTGCGCCGGGGATGACGCGGCCACGCTCGTCGCGAGCGGTCGCGTTCAGCTGCGACGCGCCGCCGACCGCCAGCGCGACGGCCGGACGCTGCAGTTCGACCGAGTCCGGGCCGGGCTGGTCGCCGCAGGTCGAGGTGAGGAAGGCCAGCGCTGCCAGCGCGGCGCGGAACAAGGTCACCTGCGTGTCCATTCCTGTCTCCGACGAGTGGGTCGCACTGCAGAACGCCCGGCCCGCGCACCAGAAAACCGAAGCAGACATCCAGCTGCCAGTGTCGCCGGTCATCCGCGGCGATCACGCGAGAAAGCCGCGCAAAAGCTGGAACAAGAATCGCACCAATGCAAGTAGGAACCAACATCGCAACGCCTTACGGCACCTGCGCTTCCACCTCGGTCACCTCGGCAACGATGAAGTAGCCGAGGCCCTGATTCGCCGGCGTGGTGAGGTTCGCCACGTTCCCGCGCAGGCTCGATGGCGGCACGCCGAAGGGTGAGCCATCGTTCAGCCCCTGCTCCGACAGCGCGGTGTAGAACCGATACGCCTGCTCGGAAATCGTGATCTGACGCACTTTCACCTGTTGCCCTCGCGTCACGATGATGCCGTCATATGGCTGGAAGCGGCGGATCCGGGTGCCATCGCTGAACTCATCCGACGCCACCACCCTGAAGTAGCCCACGGAATCGGGTCGGACGACGCGGCGCCCGTCGACGAACTGATCCCAGAGGTAGAAGTTCTTCACCGCCGGGGGATCGCGCAGCCCGATCGTGGCCCGCAAGCCAGCCTGCGGGCTGATCTTCGCAATGCGATCGATGAACCACAGTGAATCGATTGCGACCGCCGGTGACGCGGTTTCGGTCGACACGAATTCTTCGCCCTTGTATGCAATCCGCAGCGTATAGCTGCGACCAACGGTGATGACGAAGACGGTGGTTTCATATGTCCCTGGCTCGCCAGCCAGCTCGGTGAACGGGACGACCTTGCCCGAATCATCGACCACTCGCACAACCGCACCGCGGGCCGGCGGCGGCGGCGTAGTGGTGAAGTAGCGATCAGTGGTCGTAAGCCGAATGCGCTGCGTGCCGCTCACGGCACTGCGCACACGCTCCAGCCGCGCCTCCACCACCAGGCGCGGCGGACTGTCGGGCACCGACACACTCACGATCCGCTCACAGGCGGCGACCGAGAAACACAGCAGGGTCAACATGATCCGTCGCATGGCGATCATCGCTCAGAAGTGGAGGGCGTACGTGATGCTTGGCACGATGCCGAAGATCGATGTCTGCACCGCCTCGGCGACCAGCGGGTCGGCAAGCTGCTGCCTGAACCGGAGCGCCTGCGCATTGAAGCGGTTGTAGGCGTTGACCACGCCGAACTGGAGTTCCCCGCGGGCATACTTTCGCGTCGCGCTCAGATCGAGTCGATGATAGAGTGGGAGCCGCGATGAGTTTCTGGCGCCGTACTCCGTCACCAGCAGGCCGTCGATCTGATACCGAGCCACAGGGAAAGTGGCCGGCAATCCGCTGGCCAGAGAGAACGTCGAGCCGAGTGTCCACTTCCGGCCCAGCGGCCGGATGGCGACCACCGAGAGGTTGTGCGTCTTGTCGAATGGACCGGGATAATAGCGACCACCATTGATGCCGCCGCCGAGGGCAGCCCCCGCGCGGGCCGGCACGGGGAAACGCTGCTCGGCGCGACCGAGCGTGTAGCTCGCCCAGCCTGTCACGCGGCCAGCGCTGCGACGCGCCAGCAGCTCCAGGCCGTAGGCACGACCGTTGCCTTGCACCAGCAACGTTTCGATGCGCGGATTCAGTACCACGTCAGCGCCGTCGATGAAATCGACCAGGTTGTCCGACTTCTTGTAATACGCTTCGGCGGAGAATTCGTAGTCGGCGGTCGTGCGGCTCAACCCCAGGGCAAACTGGTCCGACACGAGAGGCTTGACGTATGGCCCCACCGGCTCCCACACATCCAGCGGACTGACGGAGTTCGTCTTCGACGCCAGCGACAGGAACTGCTGCGTTCGGGAGTAGCTGGCCTTCACGCTCGACGCATCACCGACCATCATCCGTCCGGAGATGCGGGGCTCCCAGCCACCGAACGATGCGACGCGCTGCCCTCGCCGATAGACCAGGCTATCGCGCAGCACGCCAGCTTCGTAGCGTGCCAACGCGGCATTGTAGACCACGGGTGCATCGTCGCGATAGCGAGAGATGGCGGCGCTGCCCTGCCGGATGAAGCCGCTGTACCGCAGTCCGTATCGCAGCGCGAAGCGCTCGCCGAACTTGAGATCCTGACCGACGTACGCGGCCGGCGCGACTCCGAAACGGGTGGGAACCTCGCGCCGCGTGATCGTGGCCTCCGACCCGCGCGGCGTCACTGTGCCGGGCCGAAACTCCTGATCGGTGTACTGCACGCCGAACTCGATCGAATTGTTCTCGGAGAGGTAGAGCGTCTGATCCACCTTCACGTCCAGGCTGCGGATGCGCGACCGCCACGAGATCGAGTCGCGCGTATCGATTGGAACGTCCAGCAGATAGTCGTAGTCGCCGAACGACGTCGTCACCTTCGAGAACAGTCGCCCACCAAAGGCCTGATTCCAGCGCAGTGTTGCAGCCTTGTTGCCCCAGCCGGCGGTGAAGCCGGCCCCCTGACCGAGGCGATCGCGACCGAGGTATCCGGAGAGGAGCAGTGCGCCGCTCGTGCCGAGGCGCAGGTTCGTCTTCGCATTCACGTCGTAGAAGTACGCCTTGGTGTCGCGGATGGTCGAGTGGCTGGATAAGCGCGTGAAGACGTCGGCGTACGACCGTCGCGCCGCGAACATGTACGACCCACGCTTGCCTGGCAGCGGTCCCTCGAGCGCGAGCCGACTGGCCAGCAATCCGATCGCCGCCGAACCAGCAAATTCGTTCGCGTTGCCCTCACGCTGCCGGACATCGACCACCGACGACAGGCGGCCGCCGAACTTTACCGGTATCGCGCCCTTGTACAGGGTGACGTTGTCGACCGCATCGCTGTTGAACGTGGACAAAAAGCCGAGGATGTGGCTGGGGTTGTAGATCGTCGCCTCGTCGAGGAGGAAGAGGTTCTGATCCGCCGCGCCGCCACGCACGCTGAACGCCGTCGATGCGTCGCTCGAGAGTGAAACACCTGGCAGGAGTGTCAGACTGCGAATCGGATCGGGTTCACCCAGCACCGGTGGTAACAGCTTCACGGCAGCGAGGTCGAGACGCACGACGCTCATGTCTGGCGTCCGCGGATCGAGATCCGGCCGGTCGCCCTTGCGGTCCGCGTCCACGGTGACCGCAGCCAGCATCACCTTCCGCGTCGCCATCAGCAGATCCCGCGTGACACTTCCCGCGAGCGACATGGTGGTATCGAGTGGCGCGTAGCCGACCGCGCGGATCCGCACGCGATGGGCGCCGGGCGTGAGCAGCAACGAATAGAAACCATCGTCATTGCTCTCGAAGCGAACACCCTCGTCGTCGGCGCTGATCTGGGCGCGACGAACCACTTCGAGGCTGGCCAGGCTCCGTACGTAGCCGCTCAGTCGCACACGCGCTCCGGGTCGTGCACTCTGCTCGTCTCCGCTACCGGGGGTCGCCTGCGGCTTGATGACCACCTGGCCCGATGGGCTCACCAAGGCGCGCAGTGCGGTGCCCTCGAGTGCGCGCTGAATGGCATCCCTCGCGGGCAGGCCGCGCACGCGAAAATCACGCGGCGCCCTCAAGCCGGGCAGTGACGGATCAGCCGCGAAGGGCAGCCGCGCCCGTCGTGCAATCTCCGGCAGAATCCACGTCAGCGGCTTCGCGGCGGCATTTAGCGTCACCGGCACCTGCAGCGGTCCATCGGTCGACACTGACGTCTTCAGCGGCTTGACGCCGGTCGTCATCTCGGCGGCCGCGCCCGGTCTGCCTTGCGCCGCAACCCGCGCACCGATGCACAGCACCAGGAGTGTGCAGCGGATCAGTGTTCGGATCATCGCGATGATGGCATGAGAGTGATCGTCCGCCCGGCTGTCACGACCCGCACATCGAGCGACATGGCGAGCGCATCGAGCTCGTCGTGCAGTGACTGGGCGATGAATCGCGCGGAGAGCAGACGACCAGTCAGTTCGGGATCCGCGCGCACGTCGACGTTGACGCGACGGCTGATCGACGGCAGCACGGTACGCAGCGCACACCCCCGACACATCGGTCGCTTCAGTACGGCAGAAGAGGCCAGCGAGTTCCGCGCACTGTCAGCCAGCCTGCGACCAGGCAAGGCTGCTTACATCGCGATCGTTCCGGAGACCTGCTTCACCAGCTGATACAGAAACTCGAGGCCCTCATAGTACGATTTCACGCGGAGCTTCTCATCGCGGCCATGTGCGTTGTTCTCGCCCGGCACCGAGAAGATGCCACTCACGCCGTACGTGGGAATGCCGGCGGCGCGCAGGAACCGGCCGTCCGTGGCACCGGTGCTCATGGTCGGGATCACGGGAATGTCTCCCCACGTCTGCCTGGTGAGCGCGGTGGCGCTGGCAAGCAACGTCGCATCGATCGCGTCGGGCGCGGCGCCGAACTTTTCGTCGGACTCCTTCATCAGTGTGACGCGAATTGCCGTATCGCTCACGATCCGCGTGATCGTGGCGCGCACTTCATCGAGGGTGGACGTCGGAACGATACGGCAGTTCACATTCGCGGTCGCCGTCTGTGGCAACGCATTGTAGGCGTGTCCTCCGCCCAGTCGGGTGGCAACGCACGACGTGCGCAGCATGGACGAGTACCGGGGATCACGCGAGAGCGCCGCCGCTGCGACCGAATCAGCTGGATTGACCGCCACCGCCCGCATCGCCGCCGCCACCTCGGGCTTCTCGACCTTCGCCGTCTCTTCGAGGAAGGGCTTCGTGATCGCGTTGAGTGCGACGGGGAAGGTGTACCGGGCCAGATTCACCAGACCAGCCGAGAGCTGATTGATCGCATTGTCCGGCCGTGGCACGCTGGAATGTCCGCCGGGATTGAGGACGGTCAGCGTGAAGTTGACCGGCACCTTCTCCGCCGCCTGCACCGAATGAAACAGTGGTGTCGTGCCGCTGAGCGTTCCGCCGCCCCCTTCGTTGATCGCGTAGGCCGCGTCGATCAGCGCGCGGTGGTTCCTGACCAGAAACTCCACGCCGTTGCCGTCACCCCCTTCCTCGTCGGCCGTCAGCGCGAGAATCAGGTCGCGCGCCGGAACGAAGCCTTCCCGCTTGTAGCGCAGCAGGTTGGCGACGAACATCGACGCCATCGCCTTGTCATCGGCCGTGCCACGACCATAGAAAAATCCGTTGGCTTCCTGGAGTTCGAACGGATCACGCGACCAGTCGGTCCGCAGCGCCGCCACCACATCCAGATGTGCCAGCAGCAGTATTGGCTTCAGCGCACCGCCGCGACCACGGTAGCGGACCACCAGATTGCCCTTGGTCGGCTTGCCTGGCGGGCCGATGACATGAATGTCAGCGGCTGCAAATCCAGCGGCCCGGAAGCGTGCCGCCATCGCCTGGACTGCGGTCGTCACCGAGCCGACCGAATCGACGGTATTGATCTCGACGAGCTGCTCGTAGACCTCGCGGGCAGCGCGCTGGTGCGGTGTCAGCGCGGCTTGCGCTCCGGCACTCGCAGGAAGCAGCAGGCAGGCGAGAAGGCGACGGGGGGTGACCATGTGCTCCGATCCGGAAAAGGGCGGCGGGACATCGCTGTGGCGAATGCGCGAAGCCTGAGTGTACGCCCGGCACCGCCGAACGGAAACCCGCCCACGCCAGCACCACTCAGCGCACGATCTCCGAGTTCACCCACTGGATCCGACCCAGCAGCCAGACATTCAAGGCGATGGTCTCACCGTCGTACGAGCCGGTCACGACTCGATTCGGCCACACATAGGTGCCGAGGATCGGCCAGCGCTCGAAATTCCGCACCTGCACGACACTCAGATAGTTGGCGCGCGAGTAGACCAGTCGCTGCAATGAATCGATCGTGCCTGCGCTCTTCAGTTGGGTCCAGCGGCCCGCCACCCGTGCCTTGAAGGCCGGGTCCTGAAAGAGTCGGACGAACCATTCCGATTTCCGCGCATGCCAGCCATCAGTGCGATCGGCACCGTCGTAGTTCACGTTGCCGATGGCCAGGTCGAAATCCCAGACCGGTCCGAAAAACAGCTTGCCGTTCCGCTGCTTGGACATGTACGGGCCGAACCGAAGCCCTCCGTCGACATTCTTGAGGGTCTCCTGCAGCACGTAGTAGTTGATCACCGACTCGACATCGAGGTAGGCGGCGTAGCCGACGGTTGAATCTGCAAACCGACTGCCGAAGATCGCCGAATCGGTGCGTGCGATGTAGGTCTGCAGGTACGCCCGCTGTCTGGCCCAGGCAGGCAGCAGCAGGGTTTCCGGATTGGCCGCACAGAACACCATTCGTGTCATCGTCGAGTTGAAGCAGAACTCCTCACCGCGCCGCTCGTCGACCTCCAGCAGATAGCCGCCGGTGATGTTCGTGGCCGACGTATCGGTCGCCTTCATCTCCGGAATGTTCACACGGTCAGCACCGATCCGGACATGCTCCACCAGCTGATACACGCCCTGATAGCGGCCATTGACCTGCACGTCGACGAACGCGGAACGGGGCGTCCAGGCCATGCCCAGCATGCGACTGAGCGCGAACGCCAGATCGGTGCGCAACATCGTCTTGTCGGAATAGTTCGCCAACAGCACCCAGTGCCGGTTGGCGGGCATGCCGAGCAACGCGGTGCTCGTCGTCAGCCTGAGCCGGTAGGGTTTCTTCGGAAAATCCCAGGTCGTGTTGCCGCGACCGCGGATTTCCATGCCCGCCTGCACCAGTGTCCCGCCGCCGGTATCGGAAAGCGTGATCGTTCCCGGCACGTAGGTCGTCTTCGAGACGATGTCGCCGCCGCTGGCGGTGACGATGCTGAGCAGCGGCAGCTTGCCTGTCGCGGTCTGCAGCACCACCGGCGGCACCGGCTCCACGGCAACGGTCGGCGCAACGGCCTCGCTGCCGCAGCCGGCGAGGAGGGCGAGGAGGGCGAGCGTGCACACGACACAGCCAGAAAGGCGACCCGCTATCTGCACGTGAAATCGTTGCGAGGAGGTGGTGTACGGCCGTCACCGTCGTTCACGGACGGTCGCACGCGATCGGCGATTTCATCGACCGCCAGCGCCGGAACCCTTGCACGGTGGGGCGGTGCAGCCTTCGTCGGGGGCATCGCAGACTCCAGATGAAAACGGGTGTACCGGGCCGTGGTGCAACCCGACCGAGGCTGCAAGTTATCACCCGGGCCCACAGCCGCATCCCGGCCGCCGCGAATGCTGCCCCACCTCCGTGCGGCGAGTGCGACCACGGGACATATTCTCTGCGGCGGGCGACGGGGCCCGCCGCTCCCCCTC
>CAYMQV010000040.1:14788-26704 GCA_964392395.1 uncultured Gemmatimonadaceae bacterium | reverse complement strand
GAACGGCGGTCGTCTGAGGGGGGTATCACGCGTCTGATCTGTTCGCGTTCGTCTCCCCGTTCCGGTGCCTGCATGATTGCACTTCGTGCGTTGTGCGCGATTATCGCGCTGCTCCCTGTCGTGGTTGCAGCGCAATTGCAACCGGCGTCGGTTTCGGCAGCGCCGACTGCGAGTGCGCTGCTGGCGCGGACGGTGGCGCTCTACACCGGGGTCCGGCCGCTGCGCGCCGAGTTCACGCAGCGCGTGAAGAATCCGATCACCGACACCGAAACGCCCAGCGCCGGCAGTTACCTGCAGCGCGGGCCTGGCGTGTTCTCGGTGAATTTTTCGCAGCCTGCCGGTGACCGGATCGTCAGCGACGGCCGGACGCTGTGGGTGTTTGTGCCGAGTGCGACGCCGGGTCAGGTATTGAAGATGCCGGTTGGCGCAGGTGCGCCTGGTGGCGTGGATCTGGTGGGGCAGTTCTTCACGGCGCCGACGCGGAAGTTCACGGTCACTGATGGTGGTGTCGTGACGGTTTCGGGCTTAGCGCTGCGGAAGCTCGTGCTGGTGCCGCGCAGCGACATGGGGTTCACGCGTGCGGTGCTGACCGTCGTCCCGGCCACTGGGGTGCTGAAGCAGATCGAGGTGACGGAGCACTCGGGGCTGATGCGTACGCTGAGCTTCTCATCGATCACACGTGGCGCGGCGCTGGAGGCGAGTGCGTTCACCTTTGTGGTGCCACGGGGGGTGACTGTGGTGGATCCGGCGGCGATGACGAAGGGGCAATGAATCATCGTGCGGCCAGCGAGGACTGGGGCTCAGTCCGGCGGGACGAGTAAACCCCTAGATTGACTTGCGTGAATACAACACTAAGATTGTCATTGTATCAACTCAAGAGTTGACAAATGCGGAATCAACAGAGAGATTGACTGGAGACGGTGAGTGAACGGTGCGATGACATGCTACGCGCGTCACGACACCGCGACCCCTGCCAACAGTGATCTCCATGGCGCGACACAGTGCACGGATTACCGACGCTGGCCAGCTCCGGACACACCTCCTCGCGTTTCGACGGGCCCAGCGGCTCACACAAGCTGACCTCGCGCTCCGGCTCGGCGTATCGAAGCAGCGGATCAGCGCCATCGAGAACGCGCCGGAGCGAGTCACCGTCGGGCAGTTTCTGGCGCTTCTGCGCGCACTCCGGATTGAAATGCACCTGCTGACGCCGGACGATGGTGGCCCGAGCGTCGGGCGCGAGGACTGGTGATGAGTTCCGGTCCCCTGACCCTTTGGATGAACGGGGCGAAGGTGGGTCGCTGGTGGTCAACGCGCGGCGGCGAGTCACGGTTGGAGTACGCGCCGGAATGGATGGCCGATCCTCGCGGACGACCGATCTCGCTCTCCTTGCCGTTCACGTACGATGCCGGGACACTGCGCGGTGTGATGGTGGACCGCTGGTTTGACAACCTGTTGCCGGACAGCGAAGCCATTCGTGGCCGGTTGGCAGCGCGACATCGCGTGGATCCCAGAGACAGTCATGCCCTTCTTGGCGCGATCGGCCGCGATTGTGTGGGCGCGCTGCAACTGGTGCCAGAGGGTGAAGACCCCGGCCGCGTGCACGCGATCGAGTACCGCACAGTCACTGACGCGGAGGTCGCGTCCCGATTGCTGTCGGTGCCAAGCGGGCGTCCATTCGATCGCGGCCCGGACGACGACGACATGCTCCGCATCTCGCTCGCCGGTGCACAGGAGAAGACCGCCTTCCTTCGGCACAACGGGCAGTGGTGCGTGCCGACCGGTGCCACTCCAACGACGCACATCTTCAAGCTGCCGCTTGGCGAGGTGGCTGTGGTCAAGGCGGACTTCAGTACGTCCGTGGAGAATGAGTGGCTTTGCCTGACGCTGCTGCGCGCCATGGAGTTACCCGCCGCGTCGTGCGAAGTTGGGCATTTTCCAGGCCCGAACGGTGACGTGTCAGCGCTCATCGTGAAGCGTTTCGATCGTTTGCCGACGGTCAGTGCGACCGGCACGGCATGGATCGCACGCCTCCCCCAGGAGGATTGCTGCCAGGTCAGCGGCACACCGTCATCGATGAAATACGAGAGTGATGGTGGGCCAGGCGTATCGAGAATCCTCGACCTGCTGACCACCAGTGACAGCTCCGCAGCCGACATGTCGACGTTCGTTCAAGCGCAGCTCGCCTTCTGGCTGCTCGCCGCCCCGGATGGGCACGCGAAAAACTTTTCCATCGCGCTGCATGCTGGCGGGCGGTACACGCTCACGCCGCTCTACGACGTGTTGTCAGCCTGGCCGATCATCGGTGCGGGGCCCAAGGAGTGGCACGACCGGACGGTGTCGCTGGCCATGGGTATCCGCGGCACGTCCAGTCTGCATCGCCATCTGAACAAGATCCACGTCACGCACTGGAAGCGGCTGGCGCTCACGGCGGGTGTGCCGTTTCTTTTTGAACGCATGGTGGCGATGGTCGACGCGGTTCCCGCCGCGCTGACGGCGGTGGAACCGCAGTTGCCGGCCGGTTTCCCAGCGCTGGTGTGGGAGCGGATCCGCGACGGCATGCTGCAGCAGCGGGCGCGGTTTCAGGCGGCGCTGGTGGCAGGTGGTGACGCGTCGTGATCGTGCTGCAGCGTCAGTAGGTCGCCGCGTCGTCAGCGTTGACGCCCAATTGCCCGGTAATCGCGCGCAGCGTCACCGCGTGTGGCGCGCTGCTCCGACATCACCACATCCGCCAGTGCAGCCGCGGGGCAGACCTGCGCTGCGGAGTTAAACTCCTGAATGCACAAATCGCTCACGCCGCCGCAGCAGCAGCTTGCGCCTGCGTGGACCCCTGAGACCGGGCCGTGATCCGTTTTGCCCCCGCCCCGCATCCCGACGAACGACCGACGCGCTTTCCAAGCCCGTTCGATCGCGCCGCGGTGCATCCGCTCGCGCGTCGCGCCGCGCTCGAGACGCTCGACATGCTGCAATCGCCCGCGGCAGCAGCGTGGAGGCTCGGTGCGCCAGACGGCGGGAAGATGTTCGGCGTCCTTGTGGTCGAGGCGCCGGATCATTCGCTCGGCTATCTGCGCGCGTTCTCAGGGATGCTCAGCGGGCAATGGCATGCTGAAGGCTGGGCGCCGCCAACGTTCGATGTCCTGGCGCGCGACGCCGTCTGGATTGCAGGCGACACGGAAATGCGAAGGCTGGCGCGCGATCGCGACGCACTGGCGAGCGAGGCCACCGGCGACGGTGCAGCGCCGGCGCTCCGCCTGATGGACGAGACACGCGCGGCACGATCGCGCGAACTGCTGCCGCAGATCCAGGATACCTATCACTTCACCAACGCACGTGGCCAGACGCGTGCGTTGCGCGACCTCTTTGCACCGGCGCACCCCCCGGGCGGCGCCGGCGATTGCGCCGCACCGAAACTGCTGGCGCAGGCATACCGGATGGCCCTGCGCCCGCTGGCGCTGGCCGAGTTCTGGTGGGGCGCACCACCGCGATCGGGGGACCGTCGCCCGGGAGCATTCTATCCCGCCTGTCACGGCAAGTGCGCGCCGATTCTCGCGCACATGCTGCTCGGCCTGCCGGCGGATCCCCCACCGGTCTTCGGCGCTGGCGCCATACCGTCGTCAGAACCGGTCGCCATCTATGAGGATGCACAGATTGTCATCGTCGACAAGCCGTGTGGCCTGCTCTCGGTGCCTGGGCGCAGCGCGCAGTTGCAGGATTCGGTGATGTCGCGTTTGCGGGCACGCTATCCGGCGTCGACGGGCCAGCTCGTGGTACACCGTCTCGATCTCGATACATCGGGGCTGTTGCTGGCGGCCAAGGACTCGTCGACGTTTTCGTCGCTTCAACGACTCTTTTCGCTGCGACAGATCGAAAAGCGGTATGTCGCGTGGCTCGATGGCGACGTGGCCGGCGACAGCGGCGTCATCGAGCTGCCGCTTCGGCTCGATGTGGAGGATCGTCCGCGCCAGATCCACGACCCGGAGTTCGGCAAGAGCGCAATGACACGGTGGCTGGTGCTGGAACGCGACCATGGGCTTACGAAAGTGGCGCTCAGCCCACTCACCGGTCGCACGCATCAGTTGCGGGTGCACGCGTCGCACCCGCTGGGGCTGAATGCACCGATCGTTGGTGATCGCCTCTATGGTCGGGCGGCGCCGGGCGAGGGAGAACGGCTGATGCTGCATGCCGAGTTGCTGGCATTTGTGCATCCGGTTTCGGGGGTCGTCCTGCGCGTGGAGTCGCCGGCGCCGTTTTGAGCATCGCGGCGCCTCAGGGGAGGGCCGGAGTGCGCGATGTGCGTGGGCTGGACACGCCCGCGGCTCCGCGGCACAGCACCGGCCCCGGGAATACTTTCCCTCTCAGACCCGTCCAATTCCTCGTGACACTCTCCACCGCCACCCCGACGCTCGACGAGCAGCACGCGCGCTTTGAAGCGCTGGTGCTGCCGCATCTGGATCGGCTGCTGCGGTTTGCCCAGCGGCGAGTATCGTCCAGCGGCGACGCCGAGGACGCGGTCCAGGATACCTGCGTGAAGGCGTGGCTGTCGTTTGCCGATCTGCGAGACACGGAGCGCGTTCGACCCTGGCTCTACCGGATTCTCCGCAGTGTGATGAGCGATACGATGGAGAAGTCCGACCGGCGTCGCCAGCTGGTGGATATCACGCGGCTGGAGCAGGCGCACGAAGAACTCATCGGCGGAGACACCGACGTGGTATTCAGTGAGGTGGCGGCAAAGCTCGACAGTGAAATGCTCGCCCGCGCGCTGACGATGATTCCTGAAGATTTTGCCACCGCAGTCGAGCTGCATGATCTCGATGGGTTCAAATACCATGAGATTGCGGAGATCGCCGGTATCCCGATCGGCACCGTCATGAGTCGGATTTCGCGTGGCCGCAGATTGCTGGCGGGGACGATCCTCGCCAACCGGCGCGCGTGGGGACTCGGCGCGACCGATGTGACACCCGGCGTGCGGGCGCTGCGCGGTGGCGACCGGAGCGTCCCATGAGCGACCTGCAGGTCAACTTCGGCGCGCTTCCCCACGAACGACCAGGCGACGACGACGCGCGTGAAGCGCGTCACCAGGTGCTGGCGACGCTCCTCGGTGCCTATGCCGACGGTGAACTGCCGCCGGAAACATCGTCACAGATCGATGCGCATCTGCTGGGCTGCAATCGCTGCCGTCGCGAGGTTGGCATGCACCACGCGATGCGCGCGCGCCTGTCACGGGAACCAACGGCCACCGCCAGTCTGGCGCTGCGCGAGCGCATCAGGCGGCAGATCGCCCTCGCGCCAGCTCCCGCCGCCGAGTTGGCGCCGTTGCGCGCGCAGGCGCCTGCGTGGTGGGCCACACGCGGCGCGCGAATTGCCGCAGCGATGGTGGTGATCTTCGGTATTGCACTGTTCGTGTATGATGGCGCGGGTGCGCGCGCAGTGGTGTCGCCCGCATCGTTGGCGTCGATCGATGCGATGCGCGTGCCGCTCTTCGCCAACATCCTCGCCGACTACCGGCGCGTGACGGCCGGAGATCTGCCAGGCCGGGCGCGGGATCTGGACGCGGTTCGCGCGGCGGTGCCCTTCCCCGTCGATGTGCTGCACGATCCGTCGCTCCGGCTGCTAGCGGCTTGGAGTACCGACCTCGATGGCGAACCAGCGGCCGTGCTCGCCTATCGCTGGCACGACCGGTTGGTGCTGGAGTATCTGATTGCCGAACCGGTATTTTTCCGGCACCCGGGCCTGCGCGCTCCGGTGGCGGCGGGGCGCTTGGTGAGTGCCTCCAGCGGCGGACAGGGTATGGTCGCGTGGGCGGCGCTGGAATCCGGCGCAGTGCTGATTGGCGAGGTGCCCCCAGCTGAGCTGGCGGCATTGCGGGTTGGTGGTGGCGGGCGCTGATTCTCATCATCCGTCGCACTCTACTTTCACTGGGAAAGGTCGTTCCTGACGATCCGTTCTCAGTCCCGCCGTTGTGAGGATTCGTGATCGATCCCGTGCTGCGTTCCGGCACCGGCAAGCGCCGTCGCGTCGCGTGCATTGCTACGGCGCGCGCCGCGTTGCTGTCATTGATGCTGTTGATGCTTTTCGGCGTTGCAGGACTGAGCGCACAACAGCGCTCGTCATCGACCGACAGTGGGGCCGCTGACGCTGCGTCACGCGATTCGATCGCGGCGCGACTCCGACGTGCCGAAGCTGCGATCGAGCTGCTGCGACAGCAGTTGGCGGTTGAAGCGGGCACCGTCGTCCGGACGCGGTCGCGCCTTCAGATCGAGCTGTCCGCGCGCGTGCTGATGAACTCGTTCCTGACGACCAATCGCGTCAACACCGTGGACGTGCCGCAGTTCGGATTACCGGCCGCTGCGGTGTTGCCGACGCTGCCCGGCGGCGTACCAGCGGGCTCGCCCGGGACGCGCGCCCTGGGCATGTCGGTACGCCAGACACGCCTCGGGGCGGCGCTGAGTGTGGACAGTGTGATGGGCGGCGTATTCGAAGGCGACGTCGAGCTCGACTTCTTCGGTGGGGTTTCCACCGGTCCGGGCGACCGACGCCTCTTTCCGGAACCACGGCTGCGCACTGCGCGCGCACGCCTGCGTTGGGACCGTGGCTCGATCTTCGTTGGATCGGAGACACCGCTGATCTCCGACCTCAATCCGATCAGCCTTGCGTCGGTGGGCGTTCCGGGCTTCGTCGCGGCAGGCAATCTGTGGAACTGGCTGCCGCAGATCCGCGTGTCACGCGATCTGCTGGTGCTGCCTGCTGGTGTCAGGCTCGGAGTCCAGGGCGCCGTTCTGGCGCCGTTCTCCGCCACGCTGAACACGGCCGAAACCGACGCGGTTGACGCGGGTGAGCGCTCCGGACGACCCTACCTGCAGGGCCGCATGAACGTTCGATGGGGTGAAGGCGCCTCTGAGTCTGGCGCCCCGAGTGACGTGTCGCTGGGTGAGAGTGGCGGCGAGATTGGCGTTGGCATTCACCGCGGCTGGGTGCGTGCTGCCGGCGATTCGACCAGCATCAGCCGCGCCGTGAGTGTCGACGCGCGCGTGATGGTTGCGCCGCGCGTGGAAGTCCGTGGCGAAGCCTATCGCGGGCAGCTGGTGCGCGGCCTCGGTGGTGGCGGTATCGGCCAGGGATTCGGTCGCTCACTGAGTGGTGCGACCATCGGCCCACCGATTCGCGACGTCGCGGGCTGGATTCAACTGAACGTGCAGGCGCACACGACCTTGATCAGCGGCGCTGGCTGCGGAAAGAACAGCGTCAATCGGGACGACCGACCCATTCGTCTCGCGAACACCGCCTGCTCGGCACATCTGCTCTGGCGTCCGGCGCAGCCGCTGGTGATGGGGCTCGAGTTCCGACAGGTGCGGACTCGCTACTCCGACCAGACGAGTCGCGCGAACCATGTGAACCTCTCCTTCGGGTTCGAGCTGTAGTGTGGTACCGCGTACCACTTCGTCTCAGCGGACTTGTGGCGCTGATGCTCGGCATCACGGCCGCGTCACCTCAGGCGGGAACGGTGAGCGGGCAGCTGACGGTGCTCGAACGCGCCGGCAATGCACGGAGCGATCCTGGTATCGCGATCGTCTATCTGGAGTCGCTCGAGGCACGCACCGAGCCAGACCGCGGCACGGTGAGCGCCGACGCCACCATCGCCATGCGCGGACGGGAGTTCGTGCCACACACCGCGGTGATCTCGAGGGGAGGGACGGTACAGTTCCCGAACCAGGATCCATTCAGCCACAATGTCTTCTCGAACACCGATCCTGCCCGTTTTGATCTCGGACTGTACCGTCGTGGCGCGACGCGGGCCGCGACGTTTTCGCAACCCGGAATCTACGCCATCTACTGCAACATCCACGCGAGAATGGTCAGCTACGTGATCGCGGTGCCGGGCCGGCACGTCGTGCGTGCCGGAGCTGATGGGCGCTTCGCACTGGCTGATGTTCCGGTCGGGCTGTATCGGCTGCACGTCTGGCACGAACGCGCGGCACACCTGACGCAGGAGATTACCGTAACCGCCACAGGTGCAGCGGTGCAGCTCTCGCTCGATGCACGAGGACACGTTCCAGGCCCACACCTGAACAAGTTCGGTGCACCATACTCCTCCACTCGCGCCGATCGGTACTGAGCATCGCTGCCATGCGACGATCAGCCGCGCCATCGGCGCCAGCCTTTGGCATGACATTGGGACTGACCGGTCGCGTGTTCCTCGGCACCGCAGCGATTGTCGCGGTCGTGGTTGTGGCGGCGTTCATGATCACGTCCGCATCGGTCCGCCGCGCGGGTGAGGCATCGGCGCAACGCGGCGTGGAGCAATCAGCCGATCTGGTCGCACAGTTTCTCGCCGGCCGCAGTCGTAGCCTGCTGGGCGGCGCCCGTGTGTTTGTGCAGGGGCCATACTTCCGGACGCTGGTCACGGAGCAGCGTCGCGACGACATCCTCGATCAGGCGATGGAAGCGAGTGAACAACTCGGCGCCGACTGGGTCTTCATCACCGATGCGCGTGGTGTGATGCTGGCCAAGAGCGATGAACCGGGTGCGAGTGGTATTGCCATGGGCACCGTCCCGCTGGTAGCCGGAGCGTTGCGCGGGTTGACGGCCAGCGGGTTCGGTGTGTCGCGCGACTCGCTGCTGTTTCAGGCGATCGCGGTTCCGATCACGGCGCCAGCTGGCGCACCGATCGGCGTGCTGGTCGCGACCAGAATCGTCGATTCCATGCTGGTTCGGGACGTGAAGGCGACAACGTCAAGTGATCTGGTGTTCTATGTCAGAAATCCGGACGGTACGCGCACCCTCTCGGTCTCGACGCTCGGGCGCGCCTCGGACGTTCGCTCAGCTGTGTCAACGATATCGGATCGCAGCGATGAACGCGGGCAGATATACCCCGACCTGCGCATCGGCAAGGTGCGGTACCTTGTACAGGGCAGTACGCTGACCACCGCGGGCGGTGACGCTGTGGGCGGGTTCGTCGTGCTGCGTTCGCGCGACGCCGAGTTGACGGGTATCTCCAGTCTTCGTCGCTCGCTCGCCATCGCTGGCGTGATCGGCCTGCTCCTCAGCTCGCTGGCTGCGTTCGCGGCCGCGCGGCGAATCGCGGGACCGGTACGTGCGCTCGCCGGTGCCGTCCGTCGCGCATCCGAGGGCGAGTACGACTCGGAAGTGGATGACAATCTGCGCACGATCGGATCAGGGACGGAGATCCGGGATCTTGGGATCGCATTCTCGTCGTTGATGGCTGATCTGCGCGACAAGGAATTGCTGACCGGGTTGGCGCCGGGGCGGCCACAGTCGTCGTTGGAGCCGGAACCGGTTACGCGCGGTGGCGCGCGCTTCGCGATCGGAGGCGGACTGCCGCGCGGTCAGCCTGGTCTTCGTTCGGGTCTTGCGCTGCACATTGGTTCCGTGGTTGCCAACCGTTACCTCGTCGAGGCGACACTTGGAAGTGGTGGGCTTGGCATCGTGTACAAGGTGCGCGATCGCGTGATCGGGGAATCGGTGGCACTCAAGGTGTTGCGCCCGGATGTGGTTGCACGTGATGCGGCGGCAGGCGGGGCACTGGCGGAGGAACTGCGGGTCGCCAGACGCATCACGCATCGCAATGTCGTACGATTGCATGATCTTGGTGAAGCGGACGGCATCACCTTTCTGACGATGGAGTTCGTCGACGGCGCATCACTGGCGACGATCATCGAGACGCGTGGTGCGCTGCCCCCGACGGCTGTGCTCTCGATTGCGCGGCAGCTGCTTCGCGCACTGAGCGCAATGCACGCGGAGGGCATCGTACACGGCGACCTGAAGCCGGCGAACCTGCTCATCGGACCGAATGGTGTGTTGAAAGTCTCGGATTTCGGACTCGCGCGCATGGGCCACCGCGCCTTGCGCGATCACGCAACAGCCGCCGCGCCGCCTGCCGCGTTACCGCAGATCGCGGGCGCCGTGATCGGCACGCCGGAGTACATGTCACCCGAGCAGCTGATCGGTGCCCCGCCAGGCACTGCCAGCGACCTGTACGCGGCCGGGGTGGTGCTGTACGAGTGCCTCCTCGGCTCGACACCGTTCGACGCCGAAACACGGGTGACGTTCATTGCGCACAAGCTCGATACCGCCAACGCCCTGCGAGAACAGCCAGCGCCTCGGGTTCTGACGCGGGCGACTGCACTCGAATCGATCGTGGCTCGGATGATGGCACCGACGCCCGACGCACGACCGCAATCCGCCGCAGCACTCATTGACGAACTGGCCGCGCTCGACTGACCGGACCCTCGTCGGACGAGCCCTGCCCGACCGGCAGCACCGTGCGGTGACTCAGCCTGCGAACGCCGACGTCAGCGTGACCGGCAGCAACGGTGTCCCACCAGCCTGCGACGCCACGAAGGATGCCAGTCGGTTCGCCTGCGCATTGACCTCGGCCAGCGACCAGCCGTTGAGCAATCCGAGCGTCATCGCCGCCGTGAACGAATCGCCTGCCCCGACGGTGTCGACGACACTGGTCGGAATTCCGGGATGATCCGACCACTCATGCGCCGTCCGCAACAGACTGCCGAATGCACCGCGCGTACAGGCGACGGCCCGGAGCTGCCAGCGATCCGCCAATTGATCGATCTGCGCGTGCGTGTCGCCAGTCAGTGACAGCATCGCCGCCAGGCGCGGCAGCTCTGTATCATTGACCTTGAGGACCGACGCGAGGGCAAGCGATTCCTCGATGATGGTGCGCGAGTAATACTGCTGTCGAAGGTTGACGTCGAGAATGCGCAAGGCATGGGAGGGCGCGGCGGAGACCAGCTCCCGAACGGCGCGACGCGATGTCTCAGCCCGTTGCGCCAGTGTCCCGAAGCAGACCGCATCGGCCGACGCGACCGCCCGGAGCGCGTTCTGGTCGGCCTCGAGCGCGTCCCACGCCACATCGCAATGAATCTCGAACCGCGGCTGACCCATCGCATCGACATCGACCGTCACCGTCCCTGTCGGTCGCGTCGCGTCGCGCTGGAGGTACGCCGTGTTCTGGTGCAGGTCGCGGAGGCGAGCGAAGATTCCGTCGCCGCGGGCGTCCATCCCGATTCGCGATACGACACACGCGTCAGCGCCAAGCGCACTGGCGTGACAGGAAAAATTGGCGGGAGCGCCACCAAGCTGCGCGCCCGATGGCAGCAGGTCCCAGAGAATTTCGCCGATCCCGACGATGCGATGGGGCACGTGAAACTCCAGTGTGTCGTGTACCTGCCGCCGTTGCACCCCGCCTCACCGCAACGCCGCCCGTCACCTGCTCAGGCCAGGCCAAGCTGGCGTTGAATCTCTTCGAGCGTCCGACCCTTGGTCTCCGGAACCATCGTCCGAACCCAGATCAACTGCAGCACCATCATCAGGCAGAAGAACAGAAAGACATACCCCGGCGCGAACGCGCTCACCATTCCGGGGAAGAACGTGGTGAGCAACGCCGCAAAGATCCAGTGCGTGAAGCTGCCGAGCGCCTGCCCTTCCGCGCGGTGCCGACTGGGAAAGATCTCGGAAATGAACACCCAGATGACCGCCCCCTGACCGATGGCGTGCGCTGCGATGAAGGCGAAGATGCAGGCAGGAACGATACTATAGTGCTCGGTGAAGAATGCCCATGAGGCGAGTCCAAGCGAGAAGATGTATCCGAACGAACCGATGTAGAGCAGCGTGCGGCGTCCGAGCCTGTCGATCAGGCCCAAGCCCACAAAGGTGAAGATCAGGTTGGTGATGCCGATGCCAACCGACTGGAGCAGCGCCGCCTTGCCGCCGAGCCCCGTCAGCTCGAAAATCCGGGGTGCGAAGTACAGGATCGCGTTGATGCCCGACAGTTGATTGAAGAAGGCGATCAGAAATGCCAGGAGAATCGGCACCCTTAACTCACGCGTCCAGAATGCCCCGGCGCCGGGACGCGGTGCGGCGGCAGCGATGATCTCATCAGCC
>CAYMQV010000040.1:8831-14778 GCA_964392395.1 uncultured Gemmatimonadaceae bacterium | reverse complement strand
GTTGCAGCACGGCGATGCCTTCCGCGCGCCTGTTCGCGCGACTGAGCAACCACCGCGGGCTTTCAGGCAGCGCCAGGCAGCAGATCGCATAGATCAGCGACGGCACCGCAGCCACGCCGAGCATCCAGCGCCACGCATTCTCTCCCGTTCCGGCGAGCAGTGCATTCGAGAGGAATGCCACCAGAATGCCGAACACGATGTTGAACTGGAACATCCCGGCCAGCAGGCCACGCTTGTCGGGCGGTGCGATTTCCGAGATATAGAGTGGCGCGGCGATGGTCGAGATCCCGATGCCCAGGCCGCCGAGGACACGCGCAATGATGAAGGAGTACACGTCGCCGGCGAGTGCCGACCAGATCGCACCCACCAGATACAGGACGCCGATGAAGAGCAGCGTCGGCTTGCGTCCGAATCGATCCGTCGGCCAGCCGCCGACGAGTGAGCCAATGACGGTTCCGTAGAGCGCTGACGCCATCGCGATGCCGTGCAGACCGGCGCCGAGGCCCCAGAGCGCCTGAATCGTCTGCTCAGCGCCGGAGATGACGACGGTGTCGAAACCGAACAGGAAGCCGGCCAGCGCAGAGGTGACCGACCAGAAAAAAATGCGCGGATTCATGTCGCTGGTGTCGCGTCGCTGAAGTGCCGTGGCCAAAGGCGGGTGACGAGTTTCGGCGCCAGCCAAGGCGCAACCCGGAGTGATACCAGCGGTATCGCGAGGCGTTGCAACGCCGGCTCGCGCCAAAAGACGCGCCCGACTACCACGAGACTTCGGCGACACGACACCGGGGTGCAGGAATCACGGAGCAGACGGCGGAACCCGCAGACTGAATCTCTCGTTGCGTTACTTGAAGCGAAGCCGCTTCAGATACGTAATGCTGTTCGTGATCGAGGCCCAGGGATCCGTCGGATTGTCGTGCTCGACGTAGAAGTGCTGAATGCCCGCCACCTTGCGCTGCGCGAAGAGCTGCGCCCAGTTGATCGTCCCGTCGCCGACGCTGCGCATCTCGTTGGTGGGAGCGCCAGCCGAATCCTTCACATGTACCATCGGGAACTGGCCGGGAAATCGAGTCCAGTACGACAGTGGGTCCTTGCCCGCCACGCGCATCCAGTACAGGTCCATCTCGAACTGGATCCCGCTCCCCCTGGTGCGGTCGAGCAGAATCTCGTAGCCGTTGGTCGCGCCGATGGGATCAAACTCGAAATCGTGGTTGTGGTACCCGAGGGTGATCCCTGCCGCCTTGGCGACTGTCTGACCCGCGAGCAGCGCATCGGCATGTGCGTTGTACTTCTCGGCCGACCCACGCTCTGCCGGAGCAAGCCAGGCGAGGTTCATCCACTTGTGACCGATCGTCGCGGCCATCTCGACCAGCTGCGGAAAGCCCGGACTCTTGAGCAGTTCGAGAGAAATGTGCGTGGAAGGCGACGTGAGTCCGTTTGCCTTCAGCGCGTCCCGGATCTGCGCCCCGGTTCGGCCGAAGTAGCCCGCGAATTCCACCTCGCGGAACCCGAGCTGCGCGATGCGCGCGAGGGTCGGCTCGACGCCATCCTTTTCCATTGCGCCGCGCACGGTGTACAACTGCACGCCGATGCGGCGGATCGAGGCGCTGGCCGCGACCAGGTCGGCGCCAGTCGCGAACGCGGTCCTGGGCCAGAGGGCGCCGGCCGCAGCCGTGGCGCCCAGAGAACGGAGGAAGTCTCGACGGTCAGTCATGGCCGGACCTTACGGCCCGTACCGCCTCCCGTAAAGTCCGGCAGTCTGGCGCGGGCGTTCAACGCGCCTCCGGCGGCTGGCGAGCCGCCCAGGCCAAGGGCTCAGCGCGGCGGCGTTACGGCAGCTGACGCGCCGGCGTCAGCACGATCTTCCGGTACTCGATCGACGTATGGTCGCCCTGCAGGTAGATCGGCCCCGGCTCGCCTTCGTTGCTGTCGAGCGCCCCACCGGTGATGCCGGGAATGTTCTGCATCGAGATCACCGTCTTGCCATTCAGCACCACCGTCACCAGTCGACCGACGAGTGTGATGTCGTAAGTCTGCCACGTGCCTGCGTCGCCCGCGGCGTTGGTGTTCGGCGTCAGAAATCCGTACACGCCGCCGGTGTGTGTGCTGTACGGTTCCATGCCCTTGCTGTCTTCCACCTGCAGTTCGTGCCGGCCGCGAAGATAAATGCCGCTGTTGCCATCCTTCGGCACGCGGAACTCGACGTGGAGCTTGAAGTCGGTGAAGGTGCGCTCGGTGATCAGATTCGCGCCCGACTTCGTGTTGGTGAGGATGCCGTTGATCACCTGCCACTGGCTTGTCCCCGCCGATGCTTTCCACCCGGCCAGATCACGACCGTTGAAGATGTTCACCGGCGCCCCCCAGCGCACCACACCTTCGCGCAGCAGCGCTGGCGCACGGACACCGGTGAACGACGCCTTGGTACCATTCGGTTCCGTAATCGATCCGCTGATGCTGCCATCCGCGAGCGTGCCCTCCACCACCATGTCACCGGCGCCCTGCTCCCACTGCGGCGGAATCGCGAAACGGAACGCATTGCCCGCGAACGTGATCAGCGAGACGGGGCGTGCGCTCCCACCACTCGACACGAACGCGCCTACCAGCGATCGATTCCCCGACAGCTTCACTTCCATCCACGATGGGTAGCTGCGCGTCGCACCGGTCACCGTCAGATCCCAGCGACCGATGAGCTCCTCACCAGGGATCAATCGTGCATCGGGTGCGATGCCGACAGAGGAGACGGGTGCCGCGACGACGGTCGCGGGAGTCGTCAGCGTGAGCGCCAGTCCGAGCGTGGCGATACGTCGCATGTGCAGTACCAGGGGAAAGCCGTCCGAGTCAGGGCCCGCGCGCGGCGGGGAGCTGCCTTGGGTGGCAGCCGACAGCAGTGAATGTCGCGACGTGCGCGCGTGGAGGGAACGCCCCCGGGCCGCCCCTCCTCATGCCGCTCGGTTCGACGGGCCAGCATCGGTGCCGGTACTCAGTATCGCCGCGTAGGACTGCCACAACCCCGCGCCGGCGCCAGCGTCACCGTCACCCGTCGGCGTCGAGCGCCGTCTCCATCGCCGAGACATCGGTCGGATCGTCGCCGCGATCCCGCATCAACGCCAACGTCGCACGCGACAGGACTTCGTAGACGTCGTGATACGGACGGAACCCATGCAATGCCGTGGTATGCGCACGGACGGTCGCCACATCACCACGCGCAATCGGACCGGTCAGCGCGTCGAGCGCGCGAGGCGCGGCCGCGAGATTTTCGACGCTGGCCGCCATCAACGCGCGCACGGCCCGATGCGCCGCCACCGAGTCCACGCCGATGCGCGAGAGCAATCCTTCCGCCAGCGCCGCCAGCGTGACGGGAAAGTTGCTCGCGATGACGGCTGCCGCGTGATACGCGGCGCGTTCGGCACGCGGAATCTCGATCGTCGTGGCACCAAGGCGTGCGGCGAGCCGCGACGCGACCTGATGCGCCGCCGCGTTGCCTTCGATGCCGATCACCGACCCCTGGAGCCGGAAGGATGCGAGCGAGGGATCGATCAGCGGGAGCAGCGGATGAAACGTTCCGTAGTGCACGCCGGCCGACGCGAGACGCTCACGCGCGGCCGGCTCGGCACTCCCGCTGACCTGCAACACCACCGTACCTGCCTGCACACCGTCCTGCTCGCGCAGTTCATCGAGTGCCACATCCAGCTGGCCGTCACGCACCGCGACCAGAATCGTGGACGCACACTGGACCGCCGCCGGCCGCGAGGCGAGCGGCGGTGGCCCATGCTGCTCGACGATGCCGGTGCGATCGACCAATACGTGTGCGACTCCAGCCGCGCGCACGGCTGCGGCAAGTGCACGTCCTGCCCTACCCGCCCCGATGAGGACCACCGGCTCGATTGAACCGGTGCCCGACGTCACGAGCGACCGCCGACCTTGCTCGGATGGTCAGCGCTCGCGCGCACGAGCAGCGCGTCACGGCCCGGCGCATCGCGCAGCAGAATCAGCGCACGAAGCATTACCGGGTCATCCGCAGTTCGACGCGCGAACTCCGCGTCACGACCAAAGACGTACCTCGACGCTTCGTAGCCGATCAGGCGATTGACCACGGTGGCGTTGGTTTCGAAGACCGAATCGGGGACGATCGCCCCGCGACTGCGCACGCCGGTCAGCAACGTCGACCGCATCGCAGGCGTCACGACGAATGTCGCGCTGGCCAACGCACCGGAGGCCTTCAATTGCAGCGCCAGCGCCGTCAGCGCGTCGCGGAAGGCAGGGACGGCACGACCAAGCGTCGCCTGAAGCACGGCACCCTGCTCAATGGCGGCGGTATCGCGCGCGATGACGTCAGGCGTGATGCCACCGCCGCCGTAGACCACGCGCCCCTTGTCCGTCTTGAACTCGGCGCGAGCCGTCACCGTCGAGTCGGTGTCGGTGTCGGTGCCGACGCCATCACTGGCGCCGCGCGCCGTCGCGTCGTCGTCCGAGCGCCGACGGATCGAGATGCTGCGCCCGACCGGCGTGAACCACAAGGACGTCGTCAATTTCAGTGCGCCCGCTGTGCCGGCGTCGAACACACTCTGCGCGCTGCCCTTGCCGTATGTGGTGGTCCCGACGACCACCGCGCGATCATGGTCCTGCAGCGCACCCGCCACGATCTCCGCCGCACTCGCGCTGCCGCGATCGACCAGCACGACGATGGGCAACGCGGGCCACTGCTGCGGCGCCTTGTCCGTGAAGGTGCGATTCGACTCCGGTGTGCGACCACGCAACGTCACGATCTGCTGACCGGGGTCGAGGAACAGGTCGGTCACCGCCGCGCCCTGCTCCACCAGGCCGCCCGGATTGCCTCGCAGATCGAGCACCAGTGACCGCATCCCCATGCGCATCAGCGAGTCGACACCGGCCGCAACTTCGTCAGCCGTCGAATCGCTGAAGACACTCACATCGAGGTATCCGATCTGCTTCGGCAACATCGCCACACGCTGCACAGCCCGCATATGGATGATTTCACGCCGGAGCGTGAAGGTCATCCGTCCCTCGACGCCCAATCGCTCGACCAGCAGCACGACCGTGGATCCCGCCGCGCCGCGCAGCTTCACCAACGCTTCATCGGAGGTCAGGCCCTTCGTGTCGAGCGCGTCAATCTTCACCACACGATCTCCCGTCTGCAGCCCTGCCGCTTCGGACGGCGATCCTGGCAGCGGCGCAATCACGGTGATCCATCCATCCCGCACGTCGACGCGCAGCCCGAGGCCGGCATACTGGCCGGTGGTCTGTTCGCGGAACCGCTTCAGCCGGTCCGCGAACAGGAAGACCGAATGTGGATCGTGCAGTTCGTTGACCATCCCAAGCATCGACTCACGCCACAGCGAGTCGGCCGGCAGCGAATCAACGAACTGATTCTGCACCGTCTCGAGCACCTGCTGAAACAGCCGACGTCCATCGACCACCGTCGGCGTTTCACGGCGGAGCGTGCGACCCATCAGCCAGCCGCCGGACACCATGGCGAGGCCGAGGATTGCCGCGACGGTAAGGCTGCGACCCTTGTTCATGCCCTGCTCTGGCGTCGTGGATGCGACTGGCCCGAGGGCCAGATGGCATGGCGTGGGGATGGAAAACCTGTCATGCAGTAAGCACCGCGTTCGCGCTTGCGAGTTCCACGATCGTCGCCAGCACCTGCGATGTGATCGCCGCCACCGCCCCGTCGGCCGGCACGGCCACGATCGGTCCGCACTCGGGGTGGGCCGCCTGCCACGCCGGCGTGACGGACGCCGCATACGCATCAGCCACCCGTGCATCGAACGCCTCACCGTACCGCTCGAGGCGATCGGCCACTCCACGCGCCGCGCGACGGGCTTCCGCCGCCGCCGGGGAGAGCGTCAGCAGCACCGTCAGGTCCGGCACGAGGCCACCCGTCGCCAGCGCATTGGCCGATCTCACCAGCGCGTCATCGAGACCGTGG
>CAYMQV010000040.1:2673-8821 GCA_964392395.1 uncultured Gemmatimonadaceae bacterium | reverse complement strand
ACCGTGGCCTGCGATCTGGTAGGCGTACGTCGACACGAAAAACCGATCTGCCACCACCCACTCGCCACGCGCCAGCGTCGGCGCGACGATTTCGGCCACCACCTGAGCCCGCGCCGAGAGGAAGAGCAGCGCCTCGGTGGCGGGGCTGATCGTCGAATCGCGATGCAGCAGCAACGCGCGAACCAGCTGCCCGACGTGCGTCTGCCCAGGCTCGCGAATGGTCTGCACCGTCAGGCCGCGGGCGCGCAGAGCATCGGCCACGAGCGGGAGTTGCGTCGTCTTGCCGACGCCGTCGCCCCCCTCCAGCACGATCAAGCGCCCGCGCGCTGCAGCCGACGTCATGAGAGCGTGATGATCTTGCTGACGGCGCCGGTCCGGATGCCTTCGGAAATCCATTCATTCACGCGAACCATCAGCTTGTCGAAGTTGGTCTGCGCGACGATGGCCCGCTGATAGACCGGGTTGACCTCGACCTTCCGGAGCAGCGTATCGAGCTCCTCCTCCATCGCCTGTGGCGGGTCTTCGCCGCGCTCGATGAACTCCTGTGCCTCGCTCCGGAGTTGCGACAGGCGGCGCAGCACCGTCGATGATTCGGTATCCTCGGTCACCAGATCGTTCGACCGCTTGAGCGCTTGATATTCCGCCGATTGACCGATCATGCGGCCAAGTTCCTTTGCTTTTTCGTCGAGCATGCGTGATCCACTGCGAAGGGAATTTGCGCGGCCGGGGCGGCGCGCGGCAGGCCGAAAGTTACTGCAGCAGCGCAGCGCTGGTGCGGGCCTCAGACCCGGCCGGGGAGGTCACGGTTGCCGTGGTCCGGCGTCCGATCACGAACCGGTCCCGGCCAAAGACGTCCGGCAGCAGCTGCGCATCGCGCCAGAGCCAACTGCTCAGGAGGGCCAACGTCTGTGCGCCCCGCCGCGCGTCGATCTCCATCAGCAGGATGCCCCCCGCGCTCAGGCGGCGTCCGGCCTGCTCCACCAGTAGACGGATGAGCGTCAATCCGTCCCCCCCACCGAAGAGCGCCATTTCCGGCTCCCACAGCTTTACGGCGTCCGGCAGCTGCTGTCGTTCTCCCACCGCGATGTACGGCGGATTGGAGACGATGACGTCAATCCGCTCATCGGTCACCGGCTCGAGCAGGTTGCCCTGCAGGAACTCCGTCCGGGCGTACTCCTGCTGCAGCACGGCTCGCGCATTCATCTCGGCCACCTCCACCGCGCCCGCTGAGAGGTCGGTGCCAATCACACGCCCGGCCGAGCTCTCCTGCGCCAGCGCGAGTGCGATGGCGCCCGAACCGGTGCCAACATCCACCACCGTGCTGCCAGGGGTGATGTGCGGCAGCGCCAGTGTGACCAGTTCTTCAGTCTCGGGTCGCGGGATCAGCACCCGTTCGTCGACGTGAAGGAAGAGATGCCGAAAGGCTGCGCGACCAACCGCGTAAGCCATTGGTGCGCCGGCCAGACGCTTGTCAGCCGCGTCCTCGGCGGCATCGATCAGGATATCGGTGACGGCATCGGCTGCGTGCAGCATCGACCACGATCGCGGCGCATCGTGAAGACCAGCCAGGATCTCACGCGCCTCTTCCATCGGCGAGTCGACCCCCCGCGCGAGTCGCGCGGCAATGGCATCACTGAGCGCCGCCACGGTGCGCGGTCGCGTGCCGTCAGCCACCGAGTCGTTCCTTCACTTCCGCTTCCTGAAGCGCCTCGATGAAACCACCGATATTGCCGTCCATGACGGATTGCATGCCGTGCATGGAGAAGCCAATGCGATGGTCCGTGATGCGATCCTGCGGGTAGTTGTAGGTGCGGATCTTGGCCGACCGATCACCAGTGCCGACCTGCGCACTGCGCATCTGCGACCGTTCCGCCTCCAGCTTTGCGAGTCGTGCGTCGAGCAATCGTGAGCGCAGCACCTGCATCGCCTTGATCTTGTTCTGCAACTGCGACTTCTGATCCTGTTGGCTGACCACAATACCACTCGGGATGTGCGTGATGCGCACGGCCGAGTCCGTCGTATTCACGCTCTGCCCACCAGGCCCCGACGAACGGAAGACATCGATGCGCAGATCCTTGTCTTCGATCGTCACATCCACCTCTTCGGCCTCGGGCAAGACGGCCACGGTCGCGGCAGAGGTGTGAATCCGCCCCTGTGTTTCCGTGGCCGGAACGCGCTGCACGCGGTGCACGCCCGACTCCCAGCGCATTGTGCCGAAGGCGCCGCTGCCGTCGATCCGGGCGATGACCTCCTTGATGCCACCGAGGGTGCCGTCGGACATCGACATCACTTCGATACGCCATCCCTGTCGGGCAAAGAACCGCTCGTACATTCGCCAGAGATCGGCAGCGAAGAGCGCCGCTTCATCGCCGCCCGTACCGGCACGGATTTCGATGATGGCGGGGCGATCGTCGAGCGGATCCCGGGGAATCAACAGCGGTTTGAGATCGTCATCCAGCTGCGAGAGGCGCGCCTCGAGTCTGGCGACCTCTTCGTGGGCCTCGGCCGCAAAATCAGGGTCGTCGCCCGCGGCCATCTCGCGGGCGTCGATGAGCTCCCGCTCGGCCTGCCGTAACTCGGCTGCCAGTCGGACGACGTCCTGCAGGCGCTGATGTTCCTTGCCGAGACTGGCGAGCAGCCTGGGGTCGCGGACGGTCCGAGGATCAAGGAGCTCCTGTTCGACCATCGCGGCGCGGGCGACAGCGTCGTCGAGGCGATCGCGCAAGCTCACCGGGGACCAACCTGGAGTTGTGGCAGTTCCATAAGTGCAAGGAAACAAACAGCTTGGGCCTTTGAACTCAAGCGCGAAACTGGTGTATATTCTTCTGTCGAATTGCTCGATCTCGTGCCGCGGTACGAGTGTGCCGTCCGACCGCCTGCAATCGTCTGTACCGCAGGCATCCCTCTTTCAGGAGTCGTCCATGCGTGTTCCCCTCGCTCGTCGCACATGGTCCTCGATTGGGGCGTCCGTCCTGCTCGGGCTGACCTTGGCCGCGCTGCCGATGGCGGTCCATGCGCAGGCGACGCCGGCCCTCAAGCTCAGTGTCAGTATCCAGCGTCAGGCGTCAGGCCCGATCATCACGATCACGGGCTCGAACTTCACGCCGAACGGTCCAGTGAAGCTCACCGGCTCGCCGCCGCCGAATACCAGTCAGGCGATTGCGTTTGGGCCGATCAAGGCCGACGCGTCCGGCGCATTCAGCGTTCGGAAGGAAATGCAGTGCACGTCGCAGAGTCAGGACGATGGGTTTCTGGAGGTGACGTTCACCGCAGTCGATGAGACGGGCGGGCGGCGGAGCACGGCGCGTGAAAACGCGACACCGTGGATATGTCGATAGGCGACGCACCGCAGTCCGCATGACGCCGAACGCCCCCCGACCAGTCACCTGATCGGGGGGCGTTCGGCACCTGCATCGCGCTGCGTCAGCGCGACGTCGCGGCCCGCTCTCTGGAATTCACGTTGTCTTCGTCCGACGATACCGATCGGCCGCCGCGACGACCGCCGCATGTCCTGGCAGCAGCAGCGCCGCCATCTCGAGCGCGCTGACTGAGTGGCCCAGCAGCACCGCGCCGGCAGTTCCGATGACCGCAATGACCAACAGCCACCGCAGCGCACTGCGCACGCCCGTGGGTACGCCACCGCGCATCACCATCACCGCCGCTGCCACTCCGAGCAGCCATGCTGGACTGGCCAACGCCACGGTCGGATTGTTCGCCATGAAGACGTGCTGTGTCGCGAACCATGCGAGAAGCAGCACGGTGCCGACCAGCGCGACCAGCAGGGACCAGAGCGCAATCGCGATGACAGCTCCCCCCCGGCCAAGCCGGCTGAGTCCGAGCACGACGAGCCCGAACGCCAAGCCAAGCGCGGCGGCAATCGGCACGCGCGGCGTCACCGCCCGAGGCGCGGCGCCGCGCGTGGCGCGAAAGAGTGTGTCCACCGGTCCGGCGATGATTCTCGCTGGCATCCCCTCCGCTGCCGGCAACTCGATCCGCTTCACCGACTCTGAGAGCGATTGCGGCAGAAACGCTTCCTGCCAGCCGGTCAGCGGGGCATCCGCATCCACACCGAGCACCAGCTCCGCGCCGAAGTACAGCGGCGCGCTGTACGCCAGCAGTCGGCGCGTGTGCCAGCGATAGCTGCCCTGCCCAGGCTGTGCGTGCATCGCGCGTGTGAGCGCACCGCCGGTGACGGCGTCAATCGCATCGCGTGCCCGCGTGCTGCAATTGTCGCGATAATAGTCGTAGCGGTAGTACTTGTTCTCCTCCCTGGCATTCACCGCCAGCAACGCCACCAGCTGCGCCTTCTGCGTCGGGGTCAGCTGCAACGCCTGGACGGTGACGGTCCGATTGAGCGAGCGATACTGCTGCATCGTCGACTCGAAGGAGCTCGGCTCCATCCAGTACTTCGTATCGCCCGTGAGAAACCGGCCGATGAAGTTCGGCTGTGCGAAGTCGAACATGCCCCAGTTGTAGACCAGCGGCTGTCCGGCCGCAGCATCCCAGACGACGATGGCATTGTGCCCGAACTTCTCGAACACCGCGTCACCCTGCCCCATCGTCATCAGCAGCACGGGCCGTGTGGACCAGTCGATCTCCGCTTGTGCCGGGAGCGCGTCTGGCAGAACCGCCAGCGCCAGCGTGAGCAGCAGCGCGAGGCGCACCCTCGAGACGCGGACGCCGGACCGAGCGCCAGAGCCGCACGTCACAGCCGAACTTCCTTCCCCTCCTCCGCACTCCGATAGATCGCTTCCACCAGGCGCTGCACCACGATCTGATCGACCGGAGGTTCATAGGCCACATCGCCGTGCAGCACCGCCGCAAAGTGAGCCAGCTCGGCGCGATAACTCTGGATGAATGCGCTGTCACGCTGCGCGGCACCGGTGGGCGACACGTCCACCGCGCGGCCGTTCAGCTCCTTCACCACCCGCAGCGGCGCCAGGCGCGCAGTGCCTTTGCTCGCCAGCACCTCGAACCACCACCGATCCTCTTCGCCGACGTAGCCCCACGCCGTGTCGATCGCCACGCTCAGCCCCGATGCGTACTGCACATGCACGTACATCGCGTCTTCGACCGAGCGGACGCCGCTGCCGCGCTCCATGCTGGCCGTCACGCGCACCGGATCCGGGAAGTCCGCCAGCCAGCACGCCAGATCGAGCAGCGGCACCCCCTGATCGAGAAAAATGCCGCCGCCCGCCTCGGCACGACGCGAGCGCCATCCCGCATCACCGCGCCGCGTCTTGTACGCGCCGGCGCGGATACCGATCAAACGGCCCAATTCGCCGCCATGAATGAAACTCTCGAGATTCTGCACCTCGGTACGGAACCGATGATTGTGTCCCACCACCACCTTCATCGCGTACTTCTCGGCCGCGGCCAGGATCCGCTCCACACCCTTGGTGGTCAGCGCCAGCGGGCGTTCGCAGAGCACATGCCGCTTCGACTTGAGCGCGCTGAGCACATGCGACTCGTGCAGGTGATTCGGCGTGGAGATCAGCACCGCGTCAAGCTGCTCGAACTCCAGCAGTTCCTCGATGTCGGTGAACGTGTCCGGCACGTTGAAGCGCTCGGCGAGAGCACGAACCTTCGCACTGTCATTGTCGCACAGTGCGGCGAGCTGCACGCCGCGCATCTTCGAGAGCACGGGGAGGTGGGCGAGTTGTGCAATGGCGCCGGCGCCAATGACACCGATCCGAAGGTCTGGCTTGGTCATGCCGAGGAGGGAGGGCTGAAGGCGTGCATGCCGCCTGGGTGGAGGCGCGAACCAACGACTGCGATACCAGAGTTACACCGCATTCAGAACAACGGCGAGAGCCGCGTCCCCGGATAATACGCCGCGAGAATCGAGCGTGCATCCTGCCCCGCTCTGGCGCGGCCGATCGCCCCCCACTGGCTCATGCCGACGCCGTGCCCGTTGCCGACACCGCGCAGCGATACGGTCGCACCCAGCACCTCGAGCGAAAACTTCGTACTCGGCAGAATCGCCCCGTCCGTCCGAAGCACGAAGCGGATGTCATTCCCGCGCAGGATGACTGCGCCAGTGCTGGTGCCAAGTTCGAGGCCCGTCACCCGTCCCGACGGCCCTGTGGAAAGGACGCGAACCATGCGCACGACGCCAGCGGTGCCGACACCGGCGTCGCGCCCGTAG
>CAYMQV010000040.1:0-2663 GCA_964392395.1 uncultured Gemmatimonadaceae bacterium | reverse complement strand
CCCGTAGTTCGCGAGGAGCCGGCCGATGTCTGCCAGACTGAAGCGCCGCTCCCACCCCTGATTGCCGCTGACATCACAATAGCAGTCACCGGATGGCGCATGATCGTCAACGGCCGGAAGATACGGTTCACTTCCGCGTCGCCAGAACACTTCGTCAGCGGCCGCCGTGACGGGCCCGCCGTGCGAGTGATACGGTGCCGTGATGATGCGCTCCCCCCAGGTCAGCACGAGGCCGCGCGTCGCCCGGACGGCGGCGTCGGTTTCAGGGCGTTCGACGCTCATGCCGCCATAGACCTGATCGGAGACCGTGGCCGTCACATCGAACAGCGCGCGGCGTTCGCCCATGCGCGCCGCAGCGTAGGACCGTGCCGCCACCGCCTGTGCCTGCAACGCCGCCCGATCACGCGGGTCGCGCGAGCCGATCTCGCCAGGCAGCACGCCCCGCAGATAGTCCTCCAGATCGAGGCGATTGACGACAGCCACACCGACACCGTCGGCGATCACGTCGACGGTGCCGCGATATCGCCGCCCGTTCCAGACTGCACCATTGCCGATGTCCCGCGCTGGTGCGTCGCCCGTCGCGACCCGGCTGAGCAGCACCCGAATCGTCTTGTCATTCAGCCGCAACGTAGTGTGCGACGATTCGACGACACTGTCCTCACGGTCCTGTGCCGGCAGCACGGCTGCAGGCAGTGACACGGCAAGGAGAAGTGCCGCGCTGCGCACCAGCGCCCTACTGCCTGGCAGCGCGAATCGCATCAGAAAGCCGCTCGAGCGTGTCGGCGACGACATCGTCACCGTGGGCCGCGCTCATGAAGGCTGCCTCGAACGCCGACGGCGCGAGGTAGACGCCGCGCTCGCGCGCCGCATGGAAAAACCGATTGAAGAGTGGTACATCGCTTTTCCGAGCCTCGGCGAAGTTCGTGACGGGACCTTCGAGGAAGAAGAACCCCCACATCGAGCCAGCGTGCGAGGCGCTGAACGGCACGGCCTCGCGATGCATGATGTCGCGCAGGCCCTGCACCAGCGCCGCGGTGCGACGTTCGATGATCGCATGCAATTCGGGCGTGAGGGCGGTGAGCGTGGCCAGCCCGCCCGCCATCGCCAGCGGATTGCCACTCAACGTGCCGGCCTGATACACCGAACCGCTGGGCGCGACCTGCTGCATCAGGTCACGGCGCCCGCCATAGGCCGCCACCGGCAATCCGCCGCCGATCACCTTGCCGAACGCCGTCAGATCCGGCGTCACGCCAAAGCGTTCGACCGCACCGCCCCACGCGATCCGGAACCCCGTCATGACTTCGTCGAACACCAGCAGCGCACCCGTCTCATCGGCGATCTCGCGCAGTCCGGCGAGGAATCCAGGCAGCGGCTCGATGAAGCCCGCATTGCCGATGATCGGTTCGAGCAGGATCGCGGCCAGCGGTACCTCTCTGGCGATCGCCCGCACCGCATCCAGATCGTTGAACGGCGCGGTGTACGTCAGCGCGGCCAGCGCGGCCGGCACGCCCGGCGAATTCGGCAGATTGAGTGTGGCGACGCCCGAGCCGGCCTTCACCAGAAAACTGTCGGCGTGGCCGTGATAACAGCCATCGAACTTGAGGATCGCTTCGCGACCGGTCGCCGCACGTGCCACGCGCGCGATACTCATCGCGGCTTCGGTGCCACTGCTGGTGAAGCGCAGCATCTCGATGTGCGGCATGCGCGTCACGATCAGCTCTGCGAGCTGCACTTCGAGCCCGGTTGGAATGCCGAAGCTGGTGCCGCGCTGCATCGCGTCGTGTACCGCGTCGAGCACGGCCGGCGCCGCGTGACCGAGCACCAGCGGCCCCCAGCTGAGCACGTAGTCGATGTAGCGATTGCCATCCGCGTCCCAGATGTACGGGCCCTCGCCGCGCTGCACGACGAACGGTTCGCCGCCCACGCCGCCAAAGGCGCGCACCGGTGAATTCACGCCACCGGGAAAGAGCTGGCGCGCCCGCGCCATGATCGCCTGCGACTCCGTCGTGACCACTGCAGTCATCGTCCAAAACTCCCGATCGAGGAAGAAGCCACCAATGGCAGCCTGCGCGACGCCCGTTCGCGTTGCAGCTGCGCGGGCGGCAACGACACGGCACCCGTCGCAGTCGCTTCGAAGTCATAGTCATCCACCACATCGGTGATCGTCGCTTCGACCAGAGACCCGATCGGCGCATCGGTATCCAGATGTGTGACGCCATCAATGTCATCCGCCTGCCACGGCGCACGTGCCACCGCCAGTACGTCATCTCCGCCGGCACGATCAATCAGCAGCGATACCGTCCGCCCGATATGGCGCTCGTATCGCTCGGCCGTGATCGCCGACTGCACGCGCTGCAGCATGTCGAGCCGCTCGTGCTTGACCTCGTCGGGCACATCGTCGATCATCGCTGCCGCGGCCGTGCCCTCCTGCGCGCTGTAGGTGAACGCACCCACGCGATCGAACTGCATCTCCTGCAGAAAATCGAGCAGGATTTCGAAATCCTCCTCCGTTTCCCCCGGGAACCCGACAATGCAGGTCGTCCGGATCGTCAGATCCGGCACCGCATCGCGGAACCGGGCCACCTTCTCGACAATCGTCTTCCGCCGCTCGGGTCGACGCATGCGCGTGAGCACCGCATCGCTGCCGTGCTGCACCGGCCCCC
>CAYMQV010000039.1:0-27470 GCA_964392395.1 uncultured Gemmatimonadaceae bacterium | reverse complement strand
GGGGGGTGTGCATAGGGCGGGCTCATGTACCTCCTACCGGCCCGCTTCCCCTTCCGGCTCGGCCGCTGGCAGGGACGGAGCCACAGGCGTGCGCGGCAGCGCGTTGTTCGCCCGCCCCTCCCGCTGCAGCGTGCCCCGCAGCACGAACTCGATCTGCGCATTCAGACTGCGCAGATCGTCGTTGGCCCAGCGCTGCATGGCCTCCAGCAACGCCGGGTCGACGCGTAACAGGAACGACTTCCGCTCCGACACGATGTTCAGCCTTACTGGTAGATCGTGCCGGTGTTGAGCACCGGCTGTGCGCTGCGTTCGCCGCAGAGCACCGCCAGCAGGTTGCTGACCATCGCCGAGGCCTGTTGGCGCTGCAACATCACGCCGGCAATCTCCGGCGCGTACGCCAGGTGGCTCACCCGGCTTTCGATCACCTCCACGCCCGCCTTCGCAAACCGCTCCGTCAGCTGAATGCTCAATTCGGTCGCGATTTCGTCGGGGTTCACCGACAACGAGAATTGCCCCTTGGCGTGTGCATCATAGGGATACTTCGTCGCCAGCGCCCGCAGGGCAGACTCGCTCTGCGTCATCACGTAGGTCTCGACGTTCTCCACTTCGAACAGCGCTTCCGCGCTGTCGATCACGCGCCAGACGACGATCGCCGCGATCTCGACCGGGTTGGAATGCGTGTCGTTCACCTTGAGGCGTGCCGTTTCGAAATTTCGAGCCCGCAGCGTGAGCTTCTTCCTGGTGAAGAACGGGTTGGCAAAAAACAGCCCCTGCTGTCGGACGGTGCCTTTGTAGGTACCGAAGAGCTGCAGCACCTTGGCTTCGTTGGGCTCGACGGTGAAGAGCCCGGGAAGCATCACGAGCAGGGTGAGGAGCAGCAGCGCGCTACCCAGTACCAGGCCGAGGTCACCTCGTGAGAGGCCCAGGTAGATCAGCCAGATGCCGGCGAGGGTGCCGCCGAGGATGGCGCAGAGAACGGGGAGACCGGGGGCAGCTCGGCGAATGCACTCGCGAGTCATGGGATCGATTCCAGGGTGAAAGTGACATCTACGTGATATCACTTTGCTATACGACTCGCAAGCTGCCTGGTTTCGGACCGCATTCCCCGATTGGCATCGGTCGCCGCCTCACGTCTCCGATCGCAGCAGGCCGTTGACCAGCAGATCCTCCCGAAGCGTCGGCCCCGGTACCCTCGGTCGGCGGAAGTACCACCACTGCCACTCGGGTCGCCAGCGGTTGGTCCGGGCGATCTCATCACCCCAGAGACACGGGCAGGGCTCGGTGATGCTGTGAAAGCGTTCGTCGGCATCGTCGAGCCTGATCGCGGCGGCGCCACGTTCGCGCGGGCCCGAGGCGGCCAGGGCGCCGGCGAGGATGTCGCGAAGATCCATGTCGTTGAGCCACTCGTCGAGCGAGGCATCGCGACCACGCTCGACGGCGACGACGATCGTGGCCCAGTGTTCCAGCAGACCGCTGAGCCCTCGCCGCACCACCAATTGCGAACAGCCGCGGCTGGTCAGATAGGTGTGGACCGCGTCCCGATCCGTCGTCATGGTCCGCCTCCCGGAGTCCGTGACGCCTGCCGCCGGAAATACGCCTCGCCATCGTTCGGGCGGAAGAATGTGCGGATCGTGCCATCGCGATTGAAGGCGAGGAATACACCTGTGGCACGATCGAAGCGAGTGACCACGCCGTCGTGGCGCCGGACCTCCTGTACGCTCCCGCCAACCGGTGCGTCGCGCAGTGTCTGCGCCGCCGCGAGATACGCCTCGAGATCGAGACCCGGAAACTCTTCTCCGTGCTTCTCGAAATGTTCGACGAGCCGAGGCCGCGACGTGAATCCCACGGGTGCGTTCCCATTTCGTGGCGCCCGATCCGGAGCGACGCCGGCGTTCGGCGCACCGTTCGTCGCCGGCGAGCTTCGGTCCGGCGTCGGCGCAGCCGGCGGCGCAGTCTGGGAATCGGCGGCTCGAGGCGAAGGCGCGGGCGCGCGTTGGGTCCGACTCGCAAAAATCGCGGCAAGCACCGCGATGATGACGGCGAGCGGGAGACCAGTGCGAGTGCGGCGGCGTGCGGCAGTCATGCGCGGCAGCGAGGCGGAAGGGCGTCCCGTTCAAGTGAACGGGCAATTGTCCGACGGTGCCGCCGAAAGGGACACGGCGCAAGCGCACGGGCCCGCGGCGCCGTGTGGTAGCGCGGGGCCCGCGCATCGAGGAGAAGGGCTAACGGCGCCTGAGCGTCAGGCCGGCGGGGCCCCAGGCGGTCGTATCAAACTGGACCAGACCGAGCGTACTCCCACGCATGGCCAGCAACAGAGACGTTGGCCGGCTTGTGGTGCCTTCGCCCCGGACCACCACCCGCACGAGCGAGTCGGCGCCATCCCAGGTGCCGCGCTCGGTGACTGCCGGCCCGCCCGCGGCCCGACTGGTGAATTCTGCCAGGCCATCAGGATTCATGCGGAGCGCATAGCTCGCAGTCGCGACACCGGCTCCGGCGATCGAGTCGTTGCGCCAGAGCCCGACCACCGCACTCTGTGCAAGGCGCGGCTTCTTGTCCTGCAGACTGCAGGCTGCCAGGGCGAGCGCCGCAGCGACAGCTGAGAACATCGGGCGAAGTTTCATACGGTAATCTCGCACCGGCCGGCGGTTGGTCACAGCCACACGGGACCACATCGTGGCCGCTGACTGATCGAGTGCTGGCGTGGACCCGCGCCGCTGCGTACCCTGCGCGCATGACCTCCACCACGTTCTTTCGCAGCCTCGTCGTGGCACTGCCGCTGACCGTGGCGCAGGCGCAAACCCCGACGCCAGCCACCGGGACACCGAATACCGACGTGTTTCTCTCGCGCATCGCGATGCGCGATGGCGCACTCATCGTGCAGCCACCGATCAACCTCACCCGACGGGATGGCTACGACAATCAGCCGAGCTTCGATGCTCGCGGTCGCGTGCTCTTCTACACGCGTCGCGCACCGAACGCGCTGCTGCGCGACAGCCTGCGCGATGTCCAGACCGACATCTGGCGTTACGCCCTGGATGGATCGGACCACACGCCGGCGACGGTGACGGCCGAGAGTGAATATTCGGCGCAGGTGACGCCCGATGGCAACTCGCTGACGGTGATCCGGGTGGAGCGGGATTCCGCGCAACAGCTGTGGCGCATGCCGTTGACTACGGCAGGGACGGCGGAGCGACTGGTTGGCCGCGTCAAACCGGTCGGGTACTACGCGTGGGTTGGCGGGCAGGTGGCGATGTTCGTGCTTGGATCGCCCGCGACGCTGCAGCTGATGGACACGGTGAGCGGACGGATCGATACCATCGCCCGTGATATCGGGCGCGGTGTGAAACGTGTTCCTGGAACCTCACGCGTCACGTTCGTACAGCGCGTGGGCACCAGCTGGTACATCGATCAAGTGGATCTCGCGACGCGTGCGGTCACGCGCCTGGTGAAGACTCTCCCAGGTGTGGACGAGTACGCGTGGGTCGACAGCACGACCATGATTGCCGGCACCGGTACCACGCTGCAGCAGTGGACACGCGCTCAGACGGGATGGACCGTTGTCGCAGACCTGAAGTTCGCGCCGCTGACGAACATCTCGCGCGTGACGGTCGATCCGACCGGCAGCTGGCTGGCCTTCGTGGCGGTGCCGACGGCGCCCGCGGCGGCGGCGGCGGCAGCGGGCAGCTATCGGCCGCGCGTGCGAGACGCTGATGTGGCGCGTGATCTGGCGATCCTGGCGTCGGATAGCATGGAGGGCCGGCTCACCGGGTCGCCCGGCAGCTGGCGCGCGACGCGGTGGCTCGCCGCACAGTTCCGCGATGCGGGCCTCAAGCCGGCAGGAGACAGCGGGTTTGTCCAGCGCGTTCCGCTCGCGTCGACCGTGGCGGCGGCCGGCGCACGGCAGCGCCCGCAGTTGTTGGCCAGCTGGGGCGCGTATGACTCCGTGCCGGCAGAACGGCGACTGCCGGGCGCCAACGTGATTGGATACATCGAGGGGAGTGATCCGTCACTGCGCAACGAGTACGTGCTGATGACGGCGCACTACGACCACATCGGCGTGACGAAGGCCGTCAACGGCGACTCGATCAACAACGGCGCGGATGACGATGCTGCCGGAACGATCGCCGTGCTGCAGGTCGCGCGCCTGTTGGCCAAGGGTGCCGTGAAACCGCGCCGGACGATCGTCTTCGCAGCGATGACGGGCGAGGAGGTCGGCCTGCTTGGAACCCGCTGGTTCATCGATCATCCGGTGCGCCCGCTGTCACAGCTGGTGGCCAACCTCGAAGTCGAGATGATCGGTCGTCCCGACAGCCTGGCTGGCGGTGCGGGCAAGGCGTGGCTGACGGGCTATGAGCGTTCCACACTCGGTGATCAACTGCGCGATGGCGGAATCCCGATCGTTCCCGATCGTCGACCCTCGCAGCGCTTCTTCGAACGGAGCGACAACATCGCGTTTGCGAGGATGGGAATTCCGGCGCACACCCTGTCGACCTTCAACCTGCATGCGGACTACCACACGGTGCGCGACGAGGCTCAGTATGCCGATCCGGCGCACATGTCGCGGGTGATCGAAGCGGCGGCGCAGGCGATGATGATTCTCGCCAATGGTCCGAAGCCGACGTGGCATCCGAACGGTCAGCCGGTGGGCACCACGCGTCCGATGCGCTGACGCGCGTGCACCACCCGGCGCGCACCATCGGATCGGGTCAGCGGCCCGACAGCTCCGGATAGTCGAGAAAGCCGATGTCGCCGCCGGTGTAGTACGTGCTCGCGTCCGGGACATTCAGCTCGGCGCCGACCTCGAACCGTTCGACGAGGTCGGGGTTCGCGATGTAGAGAGTGCCAAAGCTCACCGCCACCGCCAGTTCGCGCTTGATGACGTCATTCGCCGATTCGGCGTCGAATCCGCCGTTCAGCATGAAGGGTTTCCCGTACACATCACGCAGTCGGTGCGCGATGTCGGTGTCTCCGGCGTCGGCGAGGTGCGTCCAGGCGAGTTCGAGCTTCGAGAGTTCGCGCAGCGCCGCGCTGAACGTGAGGAGCGGATTGCCGTCGTGCATCTCGTTCACATCGCTGGACGGTGACAGCCGAACGCCAGTCCGATCAGCACCAACTTCCTTTGCGACCGCCTCCGTCACCTGCAGCAGAAATCGCGACCGATTCTCGGCCGATCCACCGAATCGGTCGTGGCGCTGGTTCACGCCGTCGCGCAGGAACTGGTCGATCAGGTGGCCATGGGCCGCGTGAATCTCGATGGCATCGAAGCCGGCGGTTCTGCCACGTCTGGCGGCGAGTGCAAACTGTGCGACAAGCCCCGGGATCTCCGAGAGCTCGAGCGCGCGCGGTTCATCGGCTGGTTCGCGCGTGCCCTGCATGGTGGGGAGCAGTGTGTTCTCCGCGCGCACCGCGGATGACGACACCGGCGGATCCTGCGCCGGCTGGAGCGCCTTGCGCGACAGCCGCCCACAATGCGTCAGTTGCAAGGTGATGACACCGCCAACGGCGTGTGCGGCGGCGGTCACGCCCGACCAGGCCCGCAAATGCTCGTCGGTCCACATGCCTGGTGCGTTGGGATAGCCCACGGCCTGCGGTGAAACCATCGTGGCGTCGGTCACCATCAATCCAGCGCTCGATCGCTGCGCGAAGTACTCGCCGTAGCTCGGTGGCGTGCTGCCGTCCGGCGATGCGCGGCAGCGGGTCATGGGCGCCATGATCACGCGGTTGGGCAGCCTGAGTGTGCCGAGTGTCACAGGAGAGAGCAGGGACGGATAGCGGGACATTCGTTGATCGTATGTGAGGCACCGGGTGACGGCAGCCGATGTTGCCGCCGTCATGGCCACCTGCGCCATCCGTGGCCCGCCAAACCTTTGGCCGAACGGCGGCCAACCTTGGCCGAAGCGAAGGATAGCACTCGAGCGCCCCCGCCACGCTTTCCGCAGTTGCGCCAGCCACGCTTCGTCGCCATTGTCGACCGATGCCTCTGGACGATGCGGATCGCCTTGGCCCGAAAGGGCATGTGTATGTGGAGTTGGTGCGCGAGCAATGGCTGGCTCCGTTGGAGCGAGGCACCGCCAGGCGGTCGCTGCTGACGGCGTTTTTCGGTGTGGCGCTGATTGCGTTTGGACTCATCGGCAGCTTCACGGTCTATGGTGAAGCGGTGATTCTCATCGCCATCGGGCTGGTCGCGTGCGTCACATCGTTCCGCGAGATGAGCGCGCTGCGCCCTGAGTTCGAGGAAGCGCGACGGGTCGGGTGGGTGGAGCCTTCGCTGGACGACAGCATCGTCACGGTCGGCGAACCGGCGACGTTCCGGGTGGTGTTGCACGCGCGGAAGAAGCTGGTCGTGCGGAGCGCGACCGTCGTCCTTGACGCGCGTCGCTGGCGCGGCTCGGTGCCAGGCGACGTGGCGGCGACCGTTGCGGTGCCGGTCGTGATGGCGGCGGCTGCGGTCGACGCGGGCGCAGACTGGCGCCAGACGGTGACGTTCCGGATACCGCCGTCCGCGCCACCCAGTCACTACGACAGCGAAGAATCCGTGCGCTGGACGCTGACGATGGAACTCACCTTCGATCGTGAGTCGATCTGGCGGCGCGTCTGGCCGATGCTGGTGTTTCCGGTCGAGGCGTCGGCGTAGCACGCGATCGTGCCGGGCCGTCGCTCTGATCTCAGGGGATCAGCAACACGCCGACGGTGCCGTTGAATTCGTCGGCCGACGACTCGAGACCCGGCGGCACCATCCACGACCCGCCGTCCGCGCGGACGTTCAGTGAGTGCAAGCCCGACGCCAGAGGCAGCACGAGTTGCCACCATCCGCCACCTGCGCTGCGCATCGCCGCTGGTGTCCACTGATTGAACGAACCCGCCAGCTCAACCGTGGTGGCACCCGGCAAGTAGACGCGAATTCCATGCTGGTCGCCCAGAACATGCGTCAACTGAAACTCGCGTCGGAACTGCGCGGCATCGCTGCCGTCATCGAAGCGTGCACGCGCAAGCGAGGGCCTGATGCGGAACCCGATCGTCGAGATCCGCTGCGCCGCGAGATGCCGTGTCGGATCGGACGGCGCGGTCTCCTGCCGGGCGACCAGCGCAATCCGGTCACTCAATGCCAAGCTGGCGAACCCGCCACCCCAGTTGCGGCTGTGCTCCACGTTGCCGCCCACGCGACGGCCGGCAAAGCCACCGATCTCGACGCCGCGATACTTCCAGCTGACATCGGAGGTCACGTCGGACAGTCGGGTACGGACGAATGACAAGCCGGCCTCTGAGCTGCGCATGGCGTCGGCTGCATCGAACGCGTTCCCGGCGTAGCCGAGGCGCACCTGAAATGCACCGCGCGCCAGGTGCAGATCGGCGCTGGACGTCTGCACGTCGCGATTGGTCGTGCCATGGACACTGCGCGCCAGACCAACACCAGCACTGGCGCCAAGCCGCGCGTTCCCGATGCTCACGCCGAACCCACCGTCGGCGCGGCGATTGCGCACATCACTCGCCAACGGGTCATCCTGACCGCGGACCGACAGCACGGGCGACAGTCCAAACAGCATCGGCTTCCGCGTCGTCACGACGGACTGCAGCGAACCACGCATGGGTCCTGTGTTTGCAAGCGCGAACTGGCCAGCCGTCCAGACTCTCAGTCCGGCAGTTGTGTTCTGCACCATGGGGCTGATGACGAGCGCGCCATTACCTGGCTGCCCCTGGAATCGCACTTCACCGGTGGCAACGTCGATGCGCGCCTGCGTCTGCGCTGCCAGGACGCAAGGACCGACCGTACCCAACACACCGATCGTACCCAACACACCGATCGCCACTGAACGCAGGTGCACAGACGTCATGGTTGCTTCTCCCCCGACAAAGCCCGATAGCGCATGACAGCGGCAGCCGCCGGGGACATGCCACCTGTGATGTCCCGCTCGATTCCAAGGCGTAACGCGTTGAATGCTGCGTCGGTTGCATTGGCTGCGGCCATCGCTTGCACGGCTCGTGCCGCCGTGTCACGAGGCACTCCCCGGGCAATCAGGTCGGCCAGGACCACCAGCGGAACGGCCACGCCCTGGCCTGGCCGAGCGGCTCGGAGGGCGGTCAGCTGCGATGCGCCGGCACCGGCGCGCAGTGCGCTGGCTCCGGCCTCGAGCTCGGCCGGCGAGGCGGCAACGCCGAGTGCGTCGCGGGACTGACGAAGCCGGACGAGGAGGCCGCGCGTGGCCGCTATGATTGCGGGCGGGGTGGCGCGCTTGAGCAGCCCCTCCTGCGCTTTCGACACGAGTGGCGCGATGGGAAGGCCGGTGGCCTGCGCGGAGTCGACCAGGGCCGACAGCGAGCGGAAGCTGGCGGGATCGAGCCGGTCCCGGAGGGAAGCGAGGTCGCCACCCTGCGCACCCAGCCGCGCCGCCAGACAAAGGGTGGCGCCGGCGTACAGCAGTCGAGAGGACGAACGCGACGAGGCCATGGTCAGCCTCCCACGTAGACGACGGAATTCGGCGTGCCGAAGTCGGAATCGGCGGACTGTGCCGCACCCGGATCGGCAATCCACTGCGACCCGTCGATCACAAATCCGTACTGGTGCCGGCCCGGGGTGACCGGGATCACGACCGTCCACATCCCATCCCTGTTCTGCAGTGCCGTTGCGGCGGGGTCCCATCCGTTGAAGTCGCCGACGAGTGAAACGCGACGCGCCTGCGGCGCACTCAGCGTGAAACGTACGACCTCTCTGGTGCTCTCCAACCCCGAACCAGGGCGAAGCGCCAGACGGTCAGCTGGCGCTCGGCCGGTCACCCTGGCGGTTATCAGCGAGGCACCGACGATCAGCAGTGTGGCGGCGGCAAGGAGCGTGAGCGGTGACGCGTGGAGCACGCGCGGCGTGGTGAACCATCGGGTCCGATTTACGCTCTCGACGCGTAACGGTGCGGGCGCACCAGACGAAGCCTCAGCGCGGACGGCTGATCTGAGCTCGTCGAGCGCGGCCGGCCGCGGTGCGATCGGGCTGCGCAGCGCACGGACCGCGTCCCGCAGCGTCGCATCCAGCGGGTCGTCATCGCCAGGCAAATCGTGTTGGGTCATGACAGGTCCGTCAGCAGGTCACGCAGGCGATCACAGGCGCGCTTGACGCGCATCTTGAGGGCCGAAACGCTGGCGCCGGTGATGGTGCTGATCTCATCGTAACTCAGGTCCTGCACATGCTTCAAGAGAAATGCCTCCCGTTGATCGATATCGAGCTGCGCGATGGCCCGCGCCAGTTCCTCACGCAACCCCAGCTGCTCGACCTCCGCGTCACGGACCGGTGACAGCGACGCCAGCACCTCACTGTCGGTCGCGTCTTCCATCGTCCCCCGACGTCGGGCCGCATAGCTGCGGCATCGATTGATCAGGATGCGATAAAGCCACGCGCTGAAGCGATCGCTCTCGGCATAACTGTCGAGCGCTCGGAACGCGCGCACGAATGCATCCTGACAGGCCTCCTCGGCGTCTTCGCGATTCCCCAGCAGCCGGGCCGCATACTGCAGGCACCCGGCATAGTGGCGAGCCACGAGTTCCTCGAAAGCGTCGGGAGCCCCCGCGAGCGATTGGCGCACCAGGTCGGCGTCAGTCACCACGACAATTAACCCGCCTGCGTCACGATCCGTCACATCCATCCCAACGCGGTGACGCGCACCGCGCAGGCCGGGTTAGCACCGACGTGGGTGGGAGTCAGGCGGCTGATCGCCGGCCGATCACCCCGGTCGAAACACACTTTCTTTCTTTCGTGGAGTGGTGACATGCATTTCAGGGTTCCTTTGCTGGTGATGTCGGCGGCGATGATGACGGCCTGCGGTGATGATGATACGACGGCACCGGTCACCCAGTCCGCCAACGTCAAGATCATTCATGCCATTGCCGGCGCGAATGGTGTGGACATCGGCGTGGCAGGCGACCGGCCGCTGACCGGCGTGAACTTCACCGCCGTTGCACCGGCAGCGGGTGGAGCGTATCTCGCGCTGCCGGCCGCCACCGCGCTGCGGCTCCGTGTCTTCCTTGGTAGCGCGACGGTGATCGACAGCACCACCACCCTGACCCCGAACCAGAACTTCACCGTGATCGCGAGCGGTGCGGCTGCCGGAACGGGCGCCACTGCTCCACGGTTCATTCTGCTGCAGGACAACGTGACTGCGCCGGCCGCCGGCAACATCCGTTTGCGCGCCGTGCACGCGGCCGCCGGGGTGGGGAACGTGGATGTGCATGCGGCGGCGGTCGGCGCCTCCTTCAGCGCCACGACGCGGGTTTTCGCCGCGGTGCCATTCCGTGGCAGCGGCGCGATCGAAGTCCCAGCCGGCAATTATCAGCTCTGCGTGATCGGCGCCGCCACCACGCCGACGCCCAATGGCTCGAACTGCGCCATTCTTCGGACGACGGGTGCCGTCGCGGCCGGAACGGTGGCAACCGCGTTCGCGCGTGATGCCAACGCGCCGTCGGAAACGGCACCACAGCTGCAGCTCACGATCGATCGCAACCCGTAATCCGCTGCCGCCTGCCCATCCGGTCGTGTCGAATGGGACCGGATGGACCTTCGGCGGATGTCAGGGGTGATGGAGGCTGGGGAGGCTGAACGACCCCCATCGGGCGGAAACTCAGGCACCCGGTATGGAAATCAGCGCGCGCGGCAGGTCCGCGCGCGCTGATTTTTTGTCACGGGTGCGGCCTTTACCGGATCCCAAGTTGCCAACCGGGCTCCGAGGCGGCAGGATTCGTTCATCACGCCGGCGTCTGCTTCGCGGTCGGCTGCTTCTTCTCAACTTCCTGGCACCTCGCCACCTCTCATGGCCATCGAGATCCGCCGCGCCGCCGTCATCGGCGCGGGCACGATGGGGAGCGGAATCGCCGCGCAGCTTGCAAATGCGGGTATTCCGGTCCTCCTGCTCGACGTCGTTCCGCCCGGTGCCACCGAGCGGACCGTGCTTGCCGCCGCTGCGCTCACCCGGATGCGCACCCAGCAACCGCCGCCGTTCATGAGTGCGGAGGCGATGGCGCTCGTCACACCAGGCAACGTCGACGACGATCTCGATGCGCTCGCCGAAGTCGACTGGATCATCGAAGCGGTGTTCGAAGATCCCGCCATCAAGGCGCCGCTCTATCGCCGAGTGGATGCGGCTCGGCGGCCAGGCAGCATCATCACCTCCAATACGTCGACGATTCCGCTGCAGGTGCTGATCACGGGCCAGTCGGACGCCTTCGCCAGCGATTTTGCGATCACGCACTTCTTCAATCCGCCGCGTTACATGCGGCTGCTGGAGCTGGTGAGCGGTCCGCAGACCCGTCCCGACGTGACCGCAGCACTGCATGCATTCGGTGAAGAGCGGTTGGGGAAGGGGGTCGTGGTCTGCAAGGACACCCCCGGTTTCATCGCCAACCGCATCGGCACATTCTTCATGTATTGCGCCATGCACGAGGCGCTCAGGCATGGCCTGAGCGTGGAAGAAACGGATGCGGTGTGCGGCAAGCCGATGGGACTGCCGAAAACGGGCATCTTCGGGCTGACCGACCTCGTTGGGCTCGACCTGATGCCCCATATCATGAAGAGCTTTCACGCCACGTTGCCGGCGGACGATGCGTTTCGCGCGCTGCCCATGTCGTTTGCCCCGATGGAAGCGTTGATCGCGGCCGGCAACACCGGTCGCAAGAGCAAGGGGGGTGGCTTCACCCGGCTGATTCCCGATGCCGCCGGTGGTCGTCGCAAGGAAGTGATCGATCTGGCGACGGGGACGTATCGAGCCGAACGACTGCCGCAGCTCGCGTCGCTGGCCGCGGCACGCGGCAAGAGTGCGTTGAAGACGCTGGTTGGTTTCGACGACAAGGGTGGACGCTTCGCGGCCTCGTTGCTGGCGCAGGGGCTGGGCTACGCGGCCTCGCTGGTGCCCGAGATTGCCGATCGCGTCAGCGCTGTCGACTCGGCAATGCGACTCGGGTACGGGTGGAACTTCGGCCCATTCGAGCTGATCGACCAGCTGGGGTCGGCCAACTTCGCGGCGATGCTCACAGCGCACGACATCGCGATTCCCGCGCTGGTGGCGCAGAACAAGCCGTTCTACCGGGCGGATGCCAACGGCGTCGAGGAACTGCTGCCGACTGGCGAGTACGCGCCGGTGCCGCGGTCAGCCGGCGCCCTGTCGCTGGGCGATGTGAAGCGGCGCGGGGCTCCCGTGATGAAGAACGGATCGGCGAGTGTCTGGGACATCGGTGATGGTGTGCTGTGCCTCGAGTTCACGTCGAAGATGAATACGCTCGACCGCGACATCATGGCGATGATCCGGCAGATCATCACGCAGGTGGGCGATGGCAGCGGGACATACCGGGCGTTGGTCGTCTACAACGACGGCGAGAATTTCAGCGTCGGCGCGAATCTCGGCCCGGCGTTGTTCTCGCTCAACATTGCCATGTGGGACACCGTCTCGCAGGGCATCGCCGACGGCCAGAATACCTATGCCGCGCTGCAGCAGGCGCCGTTCCCAGTCGTGGTGGCACCCGCCGGAATGACCCTCGGTGGTGGTGCGGAAATCACGCTCCATGCGGATGCGGTGCAGGCCGCGGCGGAGAGTTACATCGGACTGGTGGAGACCGGCGTCGGCATCATCCCAGGGTGGGGCGGGTGCAAGGAGATGCTGCTGCGGCATATCGGGCCGGTGCAGAGTGACGCGGCCAAGGCCATGATGGCCATCGGTCACGTCTTTCAGACGATCGCCACCGCGAAGACCTCCACCTCGGCTGCCGACGCGCGTGCGCTCGGATTTCTTCGGGCCACTGATGGCATCACCATGAATCGTGAACGATTGCTCGCCGATGCCAAGGCAAAGGTGCTGTCACTGGTCGCGGGGTACACCCCCCCCGCGCCACGCACGACGACGCTCTCCGGCGCGCGTGGCAAGAGCATGCTGATGGCTGGCGTGGCGTCAATGGCGGCCGCCGGCAAGGTGACCGCTCACGACCAGGTGGTAGCCGAACACCTCGCGACCGTCCTCACGGGCGGTGACACGGACGGCGTGACACCGCTGGACGAAGCCGAACTGCTGACACTCGAGCGTACGCACTTCATGCACCTTGCACACACACCAGGCTCTCTGGCCCGGATCGAGCACATGCTCGCCACCGGCAAGCCGCTGCGCAACTGAGAATCGACCATGCCGACCTACAAGGCACCACTGGACGACATGAAGTTCGTCCTCAATGACGTGATCGACTACTCGCGCCTCACCGCGCTGCCGGGCTATGCCGACTTCGATGCCGAGACGGCGATCTCGGTGCTCGAAGGTGCAGCGCAGTTCTGCGAGGAGGTGCTGCAGCCGATCAATCAGAGCGGCGACGCGGAGGGGTGTCGCATCGACGGCGGTGCCGTCACGACGCCATCGGGGTTCAAGCCGGCGTACCACCAGTACGTCGAGTCGGGCTGGCCGGCGTTGTCGGCCGATACCGAGTTCGGCGGGCAAGGCTTTCCGCAGACGTTGCGCTTCGCCGTCGAAGAGATGATCTGCGCCTCGAACCTGAGCTTCGGCATGTTCCCGGGGCTGAGTCACGGCGCGTACCACGCGCTGCTGGTGCATGGGGCGGACGCTCTCAAGACCACCTGGCTGCCGAAGCTCGTGACCGGCGAATGGGCGGGGACGATGTGCCTCACCGAGGCGCAGTGCGGCACGGATCTCGGACTGCTCACGACGAAGGCCGTGCCGCGTGATGACGGCAGCTATGCCCTGACCGGCAACAAGATCTTCATCTCCGCCGGCGATCACGACCTGACGTCGAACATCGTGCATCTCGTGCTGGCCCGTCTGCCCGATGCGCCGGCCGGCATCAAGGGGATCAGCCTGTTCATCGTGCCGAAGTTCCTGCTCGATGCCGATGGATCGCCGGGCGCCGACAACGCCGTGCGATGTGTCAGCATCGAGCACAAGATGGGGATCAAGGCCAGCCCCACCTGCGTCATTGCGTTCGACAATTCCACCGGGTGGCTGGTCGGCGAGAGCAACAAGGGCATGCGCGGCATGTTCACGATGATGAACGCTGCGCGGCTCGCCGTCGGCATGCAGGGGTTGGGCCTGAGTGAAGTCGCGTATCAGAATGCCGTCAGCTACGCCAGGGATCGTCTGCAGGGACGGTCGTTGACCGGGGTCAAGAATCCGACTGGTCCGGCTGACCCGTTGATCGTGCACCCGGACGTCCGCCGATCGCTGATGACGATGCGCGCATTCAACGAAGGGGCGCGCGCGCTGTCGATGTGGGTCGGCACCCATATCGACCTGCACGAAAAACATCCCGATCCCGCGGTGCGAAAGGATGCGGATGATTTCGTCGCGCTGATGACCCCGATCGTGAAGGCTTATTTCACCGACATGGGCTTCGAGAGTACGAACCTCGCGCTGCAGATTTACGGCGGCCATGGCTACATCCGTGAGTATGGCATGGAGCAGTTCGTCCGCGACGCACGCATCGCGCAGATCTACGAAGGTGCCAACGGGATTCAGGCGCTCGATCTGGTCGGCCGCAAGCTTCCGGCCGAGGGGGGGCGTCTGCTCCGGTTCTTCTTCCACCCGCTTTCGGAGCGTCTGGAACGGACCACCCGCGATCCGTCACTGAAGGAGTTCGCCGAACCCCTGGCAACGGCGTTCGCGCGATTGCAGCAGGCCACCCAGTACATCGCGCTCAAGTCCGTTGCAAATCCGGACGAGGCAGGAGCGGCGAGCACCGACTATCTCCGGATGTTCGGACTGGTGGCGCTCGGCGATATGTGGCTGCGAATGGCGGAGGTTGCCCTTGCCAAGCTCCCGACCGCGAACGGAGACCGGGCCTTTTTCGATGCCAAGGTGAAGACCGCCCGTTTCTTCATGACCAAGATGCTCCCCGAGGTCCACGGCCTGTTCGCCCGGATCATGGCGGGGGCCGGTCCGGTCATGGCGCTCGAAGCCGAGGGGTTCTAAGGTCGCAGAGTCCCGGTTTGGCATGGCAGGCCGGTGACCGCAGCGGCATCCGACGTCGGGCGCCGTTACTTGCAGCGACGCGTCAGATGACGTGTTGCCGTCTCGCATCACCATCGTCGTTACTTCGAGGTGGTGTGGGACCGCCTGGCTGAGCTGCGAGCGTGCCCCATTCTGGCCGGCACGTCCGCCGCTCGCCTCTCGACGATGGGAGACCCGCGTGCACCCAGAATTGTTCGAACTCAAGGCTCTGGTAGCCGGGCGCCTCGACGCGCACCGGCGCCGCGAGATCGATGATCATCTTGGTTCTTGTGCCGACTGCTCGCGCCACTACGTGGCGATGATGCTCGGGAGCGCATCCCCGAAGACCGCCGAGGCGGAAGCGCGGCAGGGTCTGGTGCCGTCGGGAGGGGTCAACTCGTTGGCGATTGGTGGCGTCGCGAATTCGACCGTGTATGGCATCGATGCGCCCATCGCCCAGGCGGCACCTCGTCTGGCGGTGCGCCCGGCGCACAGCAACACACCGGCGCTCGAGACCGAATTTCCTGCCACGCCAGCTCGCACGAAGGTGCCTGTGTCCGCCAGCTTGGTCGATGCGATCGCAAAGCTGCGCGCCGAGTCGGACGCCGCGAAGGCGAGGTCCGCCACGCCCATCGTGGCGGCTCCGGTTGTCGTGGCGGCTCCGGTTGTCGTGGCGGCTCCGGTTGTCGTGGCACAGGTGGCGGAATCGCCGCTGATCGAGCCGTCGATCTTCATGCCGACGCCTGCCGGTGTCGTGTCTGTGGTCACGCCGCGGACGACGCCGTCAGCGCCGACCCGATCGGCCGAATTGCCCGGTTTCATGACGCGACCGGTGTCCATGTCACCTGGCCGAAGCCTCGACGCGCAGCCGGAGCTGGTCGTGACGTTCTCGTCGACACCGTCGCGCGTGACGTCGTATCGGTCGCCCACAGGAGTGTCGGCGGTGTCGTCGGCCCCGGCGAGCTTCGAGTATGTCTCGCAGGCGGTCCCTCTGCCTGCGGCACCCGATGTGCTGATGGCCCAGACCACGGTCGCGCGGAAGCCGTCTGCGATGCTGCTCGGCGCGTTTGCGGGTGGCGCTGCGTTGCTGCTGATCCTCGGTGTTGGCGGCTACAAGTACTTCAGGTCTTCGGTGTCGCAGGCCGCCGCAGAAGCAGCAGCGGCGACGGCGAAGCGGTTCGAGGCGGCCGCACGATCCGCCTCTCCTCCTCCGGTGGCGAATCAGCTGCCGCCAGCGCCGGAAAAGACTCGCATTGTGTATGTGCGCGAGCCTGCCCGACGTTTGACGGAGTCGCGCGCCACCGCACCCGCGACCCAGACCACGCAGGCCGCGCAGGCCGCGCCGGCCGCGCAGGCCGCGCCGATCCCGCTGGTACTGCCGGATGTGAATCTGTCCACTGGTGGCGAAGGCGCGCTTCAGACGAACACACAACGCAGCGCGACGTCTGAGTTGACGCGCAGCGCCCGCGCGACGGCGTCGAGAACGGCAGCCCCGCGACCGTAGGCACGCAGGGAGTCGGCCGCGACGCGACCACCCGGCGCGCAGCGACCGACACGACCACATTGTGCCGAGAATCACGGGCCACGGCAGCGATGCCGCGGCCCGCGTTCGTTCTGGTGTGCACGCAATTTCAGGTCGGGCATCTCCCATGCGACCCGTGGCGGGTGAGCATTCGGATCCAGCGCGTCGGACAGGCCTCGCTGCCGCCGAGCGACGTACTGCAGTCGACCAAAGACTTCCGCGGCGCCTGAGGGCCGCACTGATCATGGGACTCGATCTCGGCGAGCTGTTTCGGGAGTACCACGAATCACTGGTGCGGATGCTGACGCGTCGCACTGGGGACCGTGGCCGTGCCGAGGAACTGGCGCAGGAAACGTTCGCGCGCGCGGTGGCCGCTCCGCCCACCAATCCGCGTCCCTGGCTGTTCGCCGTGGCGCTCAACCTCTTGCGCGAGGAAGGGCGCAATGCGGCCACGCGAGAACGTCGCCTGGTTCTGGTGAAGGATGAAGATCACGTCGCACCGTACGAGCAGCCGGACGAGGCGTACGAACGTGAGGAGACCCGGCTGCGGGTCCGCGCAGCGTTGGCGCAGCTGTCGGAGCGGGATCGCGATGTGCTGCTGCTGCAGGCGGAAGGGTTCGACTACGACGAAATCGCAGAGGCCACCGGGCTCGCGCGCGGTGCCATCGGAACGACACTGGCACGCGCCCGCAAGCGCATGCTCGAGGTATATACGCAGGGCGAAGGGGGATCACATGTCGCACGTGGATGAAGGAACGCTGCACGCGCTGGTCGACAACGCGCTCGACGCAGGCGAACGGAGTGCCGTCGAGGCGCATCTGGCGTCGTGTGGGGAATGCGCGCGGCGATTTGCCGAGGCCACGGCGATGGCGCGGCAGATCGTCACACTACTCGGCGCACTCGACGAACCGGCACCGCGTGTGCGCATCGAGCCTCCGGCGACGGTGGCACCATCGCGGGCTGCGTCACCGATGGTGATGACCGCGCGGCGCGGCGTGTTCACGTTGCGACGGGTGGCACTGGCCGCCAGCGTGCTCCTGGTGGCCGGTGTCAGCTACGAGGTTGGCCGGGACCGCGAGAGTGCTCCGGTACTCGAGTCCGCAGCGAAAAGCGCGCGACTGCCGGATGCTCCCGCGTCCATGCGCGCGGTCCCGAGTGTGGTTGACGCCGCGACAGACAGCTTCGTTGCCGCGCCAGCGCCGTCGCTACGACAGCGGCCACGAGGCGGGCCACGCAGCGACGCGGAGATCGTCCTCGTGGAGCGAGGCGATAGCGGAGCGACCCAGCGGACGCCCCTTGGATTCCGTGTTGCTGTGTCGCCTGTCGCAGCGATGCCGGCAGCCGTACCAGTCACGGGGGCGGGTCAGGGTGCGTCACAATCGCAAGCGGCATCGCCATCACAGCCGCCATCACTGCCGCAGGCCCAGCGCGCTGTCGAGGCGGCGGAGCGTGCGCAGAAGGGCCCGCCTCCAGCAACGACCGAGCGCCTACGCGTGCCGCGTGAGCAGGCACTCGATCAGGTTGTCGTGACGGGTGCTTCGGCGCCTGCGGCGGAGACACGGGGGGCAGCCGCTTCGCCCAAGGCGACGTCGTTTAAGGCGATCGCACTGCCTGGCTATGCCATGACGGAAGATTCGCTCGTCGCGCCGACCACCCGTCGCCGCTACTTCTCGCCGACAGGAACCGCGCTCGAGTTGCTCGTGACGCCGTCAACCGCGGTGTGGAAGGCGTCTTCCGGCCAACGGAACGGCGCCGAGTTCGTGGTGACGACGGAGAACGGTCGCAGTGCAGTTCGCTGGCAGGCGCGCGGTATGGACTACGTGCTGGAAGGCCTCCTCGCGCCCGATTCGCTGATGAAACTGGCAATAAAGCTGAAGTCCTGAACACCTGGGGGTGTTCAGGACTTCAGTGCACGCGTGGTCACCAATACCAACCCGATGGCGCGTGACTACTCCCGGTACGGTGAGCCGCCGCTACTCTTGCGACCACCGCTGCCGGTCTTGCCGCCACTCCGTGGCCCCGGTCGTGCCCCCGCCGCGCCATCCGGCGCCGGGCGCCCTCCGCTACCGTCGGACGCGGGCCTTGCCGCCGGCGCCGCCGGACGCCGGGCCTGACCCGACGAGCCGCTACCGCGCGGCGGCGAACCCTGACCGCCGCCTGCCTTTCGCGCTGCTTTTTCCGCGGCGCGCTGCCGATCGGCGGCTTTCCGAGCACGGATCTCCTTGATCCGTTCGGCAATCGGGACTTCGAACGCCTGCGCGGTTCGCGCGGTGTAGTCGAAATCCGGCAGCGTGACGCGTGGCAGGCGTCGACCCACCGCCTTCTCGATCTCGCGCACATCGCCTTCTTCTTCCGGTGCCACGAACGTGAATGCATCGCCTGTGGCTTCAGCGCGCCCCGTGCGCCCGACGCGGTGGATGTAGTCTTCAGGCTGCGCCGGCACGTCGAAGTTCACGACGTGGCCGAGGTCGGCGACATCGATTCCACGTGCCGCCACGTCAGTGGCGACGAGCACACGGATGCTGCCGTTCTTGAAGCCGTCGAGCGCGGCGACGCGTGCCGCCTGCGAGCGGTTGCCGTGAATTCGCGCGGCCGCGACGCCATGCTTCTCCAGCAGTTCGAACAACCGGTTCGCGCGATGCTTCGTGCGCGTGAATACCAGTGCTTCCTTCATGTCGCCACGTTCGAGAAGCTTCACGAAGAGCGCCGGCTTCAGGTCCTGCGACACCGGATAGAGGGCCTGCGTGATTCCGCTCGCGGGTGCCGATTTCCGCTCGAGATTGATCTGTGCGGCGTCCTTCAACAGGTCGCGGGAGAGCTGCACGATCGCGCCGGGCATCGTGGCACTGAAGAGCAGCACCTGCTTCTTCGCGGGCAGATAGGACAGGATCCGCTTGATGTCGGGCAGAAACCCCATGTCGAGCATGCGGTCGGCTTCGTCCAGCACCAGATGCTGGACGCCGGCCAGCGAGGCGTACGACTTGGTCATGTGGTCGAGCAGACGGCCGGGCGTAGCCACCATCAGATCAACCTTGGTGCGGAACGCGTGTTCCTGCGGTCCCATGCCGACCCCGCCATAAATCGCGGCGCTCGTCAGTGCGGTGTGTACCGACAGCGCCTGCGCCGTCTCGAGCACCTGCAGTGCCAGTTCGCGGGTGGGGACCACGATCAAGGCGCGGGTCGTTCCGCGTTTTCCGGCCAGCATCCGATGCAGAATGGGCAGCAGGAAGGCGGCGGTCTTGCCGCTGCCGGTCTGTGCGCAGGCGAGGACATCGCGGCCATCCATCGCCGGAGGGATGGAATCACTCTGGATCGGCGTCGGTCGCGCGAATCCCAGCTCCTTGACGGCTTGCATGAGGGCCGCGTCAAGCGACAGGGATGCGAACGTGGGTACGGCCACGGGAGGTCGGGACGGGGAGATGCCAAGCCGAGACGGAATGCCACGGGACCTTGGGAAGATACTCCGGATCAGGCCCGCTGCGCGGCGCGCTGGCGTCTGGAGACTCGAAGCGCGTGCTCGACGGCATCGGTGAGCTGGGTCAGCGAGTACGGCTTGTCGAGGACGGCCTCGATATGCGCCTCGCGCAGCCGTTCCGGCGTCACTCGGCCGGTATAGCCGGTGCTCAGGATGATCGGGAGCAGCGGACGCAGTGTCCGGACGTGCTCGGCAAGCGTCAACCCCGTCATGCCAGGCATGGTCTGATCCGTGATCAGGACCGCGATGTCGTCGAAGTCATCCAGCAGATCGAGTGCGGCCGTCGCGCTGGAGGCCGTCACCACGCGCATCCCCGCCGCCATGATGCCGCGCGCGGCAGCGCGCAGGATACCGGGTTCGTCGTCCACCAGCAGGATCAGCGGCGCATCGCTGGTGACCGCCTGGCGATCGCGTGGCGTGACGATCGCGGTACTGTAGGGTGGCGTCGTCAGCATGACGCTCGCCCCCTCCTCGGCCGGTGTCGCGCGCGCAAACAGCAACTCGAATTGTGTGCCGCTCCCCTCGTTCGATTCCACGTGGACCGAGCCATGGTGCGACTGCACGATGCCGTGCAAGACCGCCAACCCCAACCCCGTGCCCTCGCCAATCGGCTTGGTGGTGAAGAAAGGCTCGAAAATGCGTTGTCGCAGGTCGTCGCTCATGCCGGAACCGGTGTCGCGAACGGCCAGGCGGACATAGGCGCCAGCAGTCATGTTCGGATGGCGCACCGTGTGCTCCGGGTGCGGCATCCGCAGGGTATCGACCGACACCCGAAGCAGCCCCCCCCCCGTGCGGCGCATCGCATGTTCGGCATTGCTGCAGAGATTCAACAGCAGTTGCTGCATCTGCGTGGCGTCGCCGTTCACCCAGGCCTCGGCCGAGCGGACCTCGATCAGCAGCTGAACCGTGGTCGGGATCGTCGCGCGCAGGAGTGTTTGCGCATCGGTGATCAGCGCCGCGAGGTTGATGCGTGAATGCACCGGGACTGATCGACGCGAGAACAGCAGGATCTGCTTGACGATGTCGCGCGCACGGTCACTGGCCTGCATCACAGCCGTCAGCGACTCTGCCACACCTTCGGGGTCGCTCTCCGCCATCGCAATCTGCGCGATCTCGGCGTTGGCACGCACGACGGTGAGCAGATTGTTGAAATCGTGCGCAACACCGCCGGCGAGCGTTCCCAGCGCTTCGAGCCGCTGGCTCGCGAGAAGCTGGTTCTCCAGTTCCTTCCGCTCCGTCGCCAGGCGTCGCGTGTCGCGCAGGTCACGCAGCTGATAGTGCACCAGTTCACCGGCCTCGAGCGGAATCCGCGTACGACGCATCGCGACTGGGACCGACTGCCCGGCACTCGTCCTCACCTCGGTCTCGCAGGACAGATCATCGTCGTCCAGTGCTGCGTCCGCGCGAGTGATGACCAGCGATGCGTCGCGACCGATCAGGAGATCGCCGCGCCCATCAGCCAGCAGCGCCAGGGCGGCGGGGTTGGCGGCCACGATCTGCCGTCCATCCGACAGGAATTGCGGGTCCGCGCCACGATCGAAGAGCCACCGAAACCGTTCGTCGCCGGCCGGTTCCCGGGTCACACCCTCATCACCAGCGAACGCGCGACGCAGGCTGCGGCGCACTCGTCGTCGCACCACGAAGACTGTTCCGCTGATGCCCACCGCGGTCGTGACGAACGCGAGCGCGAGCGCCTCCCAGAGCGATAGGTGCATCGGGATTCCCATGATGGTGCAATATGCAACGTTTTCATTTTCGCAGCATTGTCACGTTCTCATGCGCGCGACCGGAGCGCAAGGCCCACGCCACGCAGTCGCGCACATGAACGCACGCTCATCGCGGCGGCAACGCGCCCCACTCCTCGTCCGGGGTCTGTCCGTCAGCGCCGACCGCATCGGCGGGACGAACGATGAGGTAGTTGTTCGGCGGCATCGCGCCCATCAGATACTGGACGAAGTAGTCCCACCGGCGACGAATGAAGTAGGGCTCGTTGAGGGAGTGCGGACGGTTCGGCGCCATCACCAGATCGAACGACCGATTCGCCTTGATCAGCGCGTCTACCACCTGGATCGTCATCGCCGGATGCACGTTGTCGTCCATGTCGCCGTGCATCAGCAGCAGATGACCCTTCAGGTTGGCGGCCATCCCCGCATTCGATTGATCGGCGAAGTTATCCGTGCGCCGGAGTGAATCGCGACTCAGCAGGCCCTGATACTTCTCGGCCCAGTAGATGTTGTAGCTGCGATTGTCGTGGTTGCCCGCACCGCTCACCGCCACCTTGAAGAAATCCGGGTAACGCAGGATGGCGTCGGTGCTGGCAAAGCCGCCGCCAGAGTGCCCGAAAATCCCGACCCGATCGATGTCGATGAATCCGTGGCGGCTGGCGAGCTGCTTGATCACGGCGATGTGATCGGGCAGGCCGTTGTCGCCGAAGTTGCCATAGTAGTTGTCGTGGAACGCCTTGCTCCGCAGCGGTGTGCCGAGGTGGTCGATCTGCACCACCACGAAGCCGAGCTCCGCCAGCGCCGCCGGTTCGCCGGCGGCCTTGTAGGCCCACGCGCCGACCGACCCGACCTGCGGGCCCGGATAAATGTTCGAGATGATCGGATAGCGCCGCGTGGTGTCCAGATTCGACGGCAGATACATCACGCCGTAAAGGTCCGTGATGCCGTCGCGCGCCTTGGCCGTGAAGACCCGCGCGCCTTTGAAGCCGAGGGCGGCCAGTTGGGAGGCATCCGCGGACTCGAGTTTCTTGACGATGCGGCCAGTCAGGGCATCGCGCAGCACGGTGACGGGCGGCGTTTCGATGCGTGAGTACACGTCCACCACCCAGCGGCCGTTCGGACTCACCTGGACGCGATGCTCAGCATCCTCGGACGTCAGCCGCTGCAAGCCGGTGCCGTCGAAGTTGGCGGAGTACAGCTGGGCATAGTAGAGGAACGCGTCACTCTCACGACCGCGACCGGTGAACCAGACGCGCTTCAGCTTCTCGTCGACCGCGACGATCGTTCCCACCTGCCACGGCCCCTCCGTGATCCGATTCCTCACCTTCCCGTCGGCGCCGAAGCGGTACAGATGGCCCCACCCGTCGCGTTCCGACCAGACCAGCGACTCGCCGTCCTCGGTGACGTAGGTGGGCGTCGGATCCACCGGATTGCCGGTTTCGACGAACGTCCTGGCCGAGTCGGCCGCGAGCAGCCGCACCGCACCACTGGTCGCATCCACTTCCAGCAGCTGGGCCACCTTCGAGGCGCGCGACATCGTCGTCAGATACACCTTGCTTCCGGATGTATTCCATGCCGAGTCGCGCGCCGACAGGTTCCAGGACGCCTGCGCCGGCGCCGGATCCAGCTGCACGCGCAGGTTCGTTTTCGACTCCCGATCGAGGATGTGGAAGCCGGGTTTCGGAATCACGCTGTCACCGGGCAGGGCGTAGGGCTGCGTGAAGGCGCGCGGCCGTTGCGAGGTGTAGCTGATGTATGGCATGGTGGCCACGCCGCGGGTGTCCTGACGACTCACGATCATGCGGCGTGAGTCGGGCGCCCACTTGATCTGCGGGCGACGCGGCGCGAGCTGCGGACGAAGCAGATTCTGCGGCGTCGGATCGCCGAGGCCGTAGCTCCAGTTGCGCGCGCCATCGGTTGTCAGGCGGGTCGAGTCGGCGGCCGTTCCGCGGGCGCGCACGTACACGTCGAAGCCGCGCACGAAGGCCTCCCACTTCCGGTCGGGACTGAGCACGAACGGCACCTCGCTCGGCAGCGTGTCGACGGCCAGGCAGCGGTAGGCAACGATATCACAGTTCAGCCGTCGCTTGCCGAATCGGAAATCGATCGTGCGCTCATCGTCGCCATCCTTTGCGAAACGGAATGTGCGAAACGGGAGTTTCGTCGGGTCGATGCTGGTGTCCGCCGCGGTACTGATCGCGGCTGCAAGGCGGGCATTGTCAAACAGCAGTTCGCGTGCGCCGCGCACCGGATCGACCATCACGAACTCGGCGCCCTGGCGGACCTTGTTCCGATACCAGAACCGCGCGCCATCCTTCATCCATTGCGCCTGTACGTCATCGCCGGTGACGAGACGGGTGCTGTTCCATGAGAGCAGCTGTTCAGCGCGATCGTAGCGCACCTCCGGCGGTGCGGATGCCGCACTGGATTGCGCACTGGCGCGCGCCGCCGAGGCGAAGAGCAGAACGGCGGCGTGGGAGTACGGACGGGAGAGCATGGCACGTGGCCCTGTAACGGGTGAAACAGGTGGCTCGGAGTGACCAAAACGATACGCGACGACGCTCGCGTTCGCTGAGTCCGGGCCAACCGTGCGACAGGGACACTTTCTGACCGGGCGGTGCGTAGACGCCGTGGCGAGTCGATGCAAACGCGTCACCCTCCGACCAACGCTCGGGTCGTGTGCGGCGTACTTCCCTCCGACGGGGCGCGTCGCCGCGATGCTGATCCCTCTCCCGATGTGCACGACGTAGCAGGGTGCACGCCGCTCTCCCTGAATTGCCGACTCATGAAGCTTTCCATTGTGCAGGCGCGCCGACTGCGTCGATCCCTGCTGCCGCTGCTGGTCTGTCTCGCTGGTCCCAGGCTGGTGCACGCGCAGGTCGGCGCCTCGACGGACATCATCACGGGCATCATCAAGACGCCCGCCGGTGTTCCGGTGGAAGGTGCGCAGATCGAGGCGCAGTCCACCGAAACCCAGGTGACCCGGAAGCAGCGGTCCAATGCGCAGGGCAAGTACACGATCCTGTTTCCGGACGGTGGCGGGACGTATCGCCTCACGGTGCGCTACATCGGTTTTCAGCCCACGACCCTGACCGTCACGCGAAATGGCGACGACGACCGGATCGTGCGCAACATCACCTTGGGCCAGAGCACGGCGCAGACGCTGGCGCGGGTGGAAGTTCGCGGGCAGCGCCGTCCGCAGCAGGGCGGTCCTGGTGGCGGCCCGGCCGCCCCGGGTGGATCGGAGCGCGTGGTTGACGGTGGGCAGGCGGCACGGCTGCCGGTCGACGCGTCCGACCCGACGGCGATTGCCGCGCTCGCGCCTGGCGTCGTCCTGACGGGCGCGGACACCTCCGGTGGCGGCGGCGCCGCCAACTTCAGCGTCGCCGGCCAGTCGTCGCAGAGCAACAACGTCACTCTCGACGGGCTCTCGTTCGCCGCCGGCTTCGTGCCGCAGGATGCGATTCGCGGGACGCGGGTCGTGACGAACACGTATGACGTGGCACGCGGACAGTTCTCCGGCGGTCAGGTCTCGCAGACGACCCGCAGCGGCACGAACGTGATTCAGGGGTCGCTCTCCTACATCGGCCGCTACCGCGACTTCACGGTGGAGCAGGGCGGAACGACCGGCGCCTTCGGCGGTGCGTTCAACCAGAATCAGTTCGGAGCCGGTGTCGGCTTCCCGATCATCAAGGATCGACTGTTCTTCTTCGGCGCTCTGCAGGGCCGTCGCCGCGCCGATCTGCTGCCGTCGCTGCTGGCCGCGGACGATGCCACCCGCCAGCGACTCGGTGTCGCACCCGACTCCGTCAACCGCTTCCTCGGCCTGGTCAATGGTTTTGGCGTCGGCGCGGCTGGTGGTGTCATCGATGACAACCGCAACGCCGACAACCTGACGGTGCTCGGTCGCATGGACTATTCCGTGAGTGACGCACATACGCTCACGCTGCGAGGCGACTGGCGCCTGGTGGACCAGACGCCAACCCGCGTCGGTTCGCTGGCGCTGCCGCAGACCGGCGGCACCACGGAGAACCGTGGCGGTGGTGGCTCGCTCGTCCTGTCGTCGCGGTTCGGCACGGCAGTCGTGAACGAGCTCCGTGCCGGGCTCCAGCTCGACGACCGGAGTGGGACGCCGTTCATCCAGCTGCCACTCGGCCGGGTGCAGGTGCTGTCGGATCTGAGCGACGGCACCCAAGGCTTCAGCACGCTGCAGTTCGGCGGCAGCACCTCGCTGCTGCAGCGCAGTGACAACTCCGTCTTCGAAGCCACCAACGAAACATCGCTGCTGCTCGATGAAGGCAAGCATCGCGTGAAGATCGGTGGCCTCATCAATCGCACCGGGTATACGCAGGATCAGGCGTTCAACCGATTCGGGTCGTTCACGTTCAATTCCCTGGTGGATTTCCAGGCCAACCGGCCGGCCAGTTTCAACCGGACGCTGGCCTCACCGGAACGCACTGGCAGCACGATCAACTCGGGCATCTACATCGGTGACACCTGGCGTCCGCGTGATGGCCTGCAGCTCGTCTTCGGTGGCCGGTTCGAGGGTTCGTCGTTCGATGGCGCACCGGCGCGGAACCTCGCGGTGGATTCGGCGTTCGGCCGCAGAACCGACATCATTCCCAACGACGCATCGTTCCTGCCGCGGGTGGGCTTCAGCTGGTCGCCGAAGCAGCCAGAGGGTGCCAACGGTGGCAATCCATTCGGCAACGGCGCCCTGACCATCCGCGGTGGCGTTGGTCGCTTTCGTGACGCCCCCAATACGCAGCTGTTTGCCGGTGCACAGACCGCGACCGGACTGGCCACCGGTGAGCAGGCGATCTTCTGCGTCGGTGCGGGTGTGCCGGTGCCGGACTTCACCAACTATTTTGCCGTGCCGTCGAGCATCCCCACGCAGTGCGCTCCCGGTGGCCCACCGGCACAGCGCAACACCGCGCGCAACGTCACCTCCTTCGACGCCAACTACGCCAACCCGCGCGCCTGGCGCGGATCGATTGGTGCGTCGAAGCGCATCTTCGGGCGCTTCAGCCTGAATGTCGACGTCAGTGGCGCGCTCGGTGAGGCCCAGACGGGCTACCGCGACCTGAACCTCAGCACCACGTCGCAGTTCTCGCTGGCGTCGGAAGGGAATCGCCCGGTGTTCGTCCCGGCTGCCTCGATCATCACCACCACTGGTGCCGTGCCGACGCAACTGTCGCGCATCGATCAGCGTTTTGCGTCGGTGTTCGATGTCAATTCGCTCAACAAGACGGAACAGTGGCAGGCGACGATGTCGTTCGGCGGTTTCACCGGCCGCGGGGCGATCATCAACACCAGCTACACCTACTCGGATGCGCGGAGTCAGACCGGCTTTGCCTTCGGTGGCGCCGCCGGCGGATTTGCCTCAGCCACCACGGCCGGCGATCCGAACACCCCCGAGTGGGCAACGAGCGCGTTCAATCGCCGCCACAACCTGATTGCAACGGTGACACATCCGCTGTCGTCGAGCTTCGAGATCACCGCCATCGGGCGGATGACCTCCGGCGCGCCCTTCACGCCGCTGGTCAGCGCTGACATCAACGGCGACGGTTTCCGCAACGACCGCGCGTTCATCTTCGATCCCGCCACCGCGGACGACCCGGATCTTGCCGCCGGCATGTCCAAGCTTCTCGCCTCGTCCGGGAACACGGCGCGGCAGTGCGTTCAGTCGCAGCTCGGCACACTCTCGTCGCGGAACTCGTGTACCGGCCCGTGGCAGCCAAGCTTCGACCTGCAGCTCAACTGGCGTCCGACGGCGTTCAAGCTGGATCGTCGCC
>CAYMQV010000038.1:21169-27725 GCA_964392395.1 uncultured Gemmatimonadaceae bacterium | reverse complement strand
GGCTCCTGTCCATTCCGATGTGGCATGGGCTCACCGATGACGCGCAGCTGCGCGTGATCGAGGCCCTGCACGCTCACGCTCTCGTGACGGCCTGACGTGCGATCCCTTCACGCCATGGTCGCGCTGATACCTGGAAGCGGCGGCAGGCGGCGGATTCCGCGCAAGCACATCCGCCCGTGCCTCGGAGTGTTACTCGTGGAGCGGACGATCGCCGTTCTGCAAGCGACGCACGCATTCGAACGAATCGCCGACAACGTGCTGCCTGCCCATTCGCTCGTTCGCTCATGACACAGGACGCGGTCTTTGCCGGAGGCGAAGGCGATCAATGGTTCGAGCGCAACCGACAGGCGCTCGCGCGGAAGGACACGCCGGAGCACGATCCAGTGCTGCGTGTGCTCCAACTCGCCAACCTCCAGCCACGCCGCGTCATCGAGATCGGCGCGAGCAATGGCTTCCGGCTGAATCTGCTTCAGCAACTTCGTCCCTGTGACGTCACGGCCGTGGATGTATCCGAGGCCGCGATTGTCGAGGGCCGTGCCAGATATCCCGGTGTCACGTTTCTCCAGGGCGCGGCCAGTGCGGTACCCATCGCGGAGGACGGCGGATTCGATCTCGTGATGGTCAATGCGGTCCTGCACTGGATCGACCGCTCGACGCTGATGCGCTCCTGTGCCGAACTCGATCGCTTGCTCGCCCCGCATGGCTTTTTGATCATTGGCGACTTTCATCCGGCCGCGCCGGAACGCGTGAATTATCATCACCGCTCCGATGTCGAGCTTTACACCTACAAGCAGAACTACGCCGAGATTTTCCTCGCGAGCCGGCTCTACACGCAGTTCGCCAGCGTGGTGTATGATCACGACACCTGGGCCTGCAATCCCGACGTTGCTCCCCGTGATCGCTATCAGGTGGTCGTTTTGAAGAAGACCGGCGACGAGGCCTACATCACTCGTGCGTTCCCTGCAGAGAAAACATGAACGCCCCAAGCGAGCAACCTGCGGTGGCGGTGCTGGGCGCGGGCTCCATCGGGCTGCGGCACCTGAAGAATTTGCGCGCGCTCGGCGTGGAGAAGCTGGCGTGCTTCGAACCCGATGCCAGGCGGCGCGAGGCGGGTGCGCAAGCGCTTCCCATTCCCTTTTTCCCCACTCTCGAATTCGTCTGGGATTTTCGTCCTGCGGCGGTCGTCGTGGCGGCCCCGACCCAGTTTCATCTCCCGCTCGCGCTCGCTGCGGTGGAGCGTGGCATCCACCTTTTCGTCGAGAAGCCGCTGGCCCATCTGGCAGACGGCCTGCCGGCTCTGATCGACCAGGCCGAACGGCGCGGGCTGGTGACGATGGTTGGCTGCAATCTCCGCTTTCACCCCGGACCGGCCGCCGTGCGTCGCCTGCTCGAATCGGAAACCGTGGGCACAATTCTCTCGGCGCGAGTGCAGACCAGCTCGTATCTCCCGCGGTGGCGCCCCTCGCAGGACTTCCGCCAGAGTTACAGCGCTTCGCCCGAGTGGGGTGGCGCGATTCTCGACTGCATTCATGAGCTCGATCTGGCGCTCTGGTACTTCGGTGGAGGTGAATTGCTCGCCGCGGCCGTTGCGCCGGCGACCTCGCTGGGCCTCACCACCGATGGCCTCGCCGAACTCCTGGTACGGCATCATTCCGGCGTGCTCTCCAGCCTGCATCTGAATTTTGTGCAGCACGACTATCGCCGCGGCTGCCAGATTGCCGGAACACGCGGGACGATCTACTGGGATTTCCAGGAGCATCGCGTGCGGACGTTCGACAGCACCGGCCAGCCCGGGCCGCATTTCGACGAGCCCTCAGGCTGGGAGATCAACGACATGTACGTGGACGAGATGGCGCATTTCCTGGCGTGCGTCCGAGCCGGCCAGGCGACGATGAACCCGCTGCGCCGTGGTGCGGAAGCGCTGGCCCTGGCCCTGGCAGCGCGCGATCCGAAATGGCGAATCTGAATTCGATGAAAACGCTGGCCATCATTCAGGCGCGCTTCAATTCCACCCGGCTGCCGGGCAAGGTCCTCGCGCTGATCGCCGGTGAACCGATGCTCGCTCACGTGGTGCGCCGGGTGCGGCGGGCCGCGACGATCGACGACGTGGTGGTCGCCACCTCGACCGGCGCTGCGGACGATGCGGTGGCGGCATTCTGCGCGGAGCGCGGCATCGCCTGCTTCCGCGGGAGCGAGCAGGATGTGCTCGACCGCTTTTATCAGGCGGCCAGTCAACGTGGCGCCCAGACGGTGGTGCGTATCACGGGCGACTGCCCGCTGATGGATCCAGCGGTGATCGATCGCGTCGTCTCGGCGTTGCGCCACGATGGCTACGACTACGTCACGAACACGCTGCGCTACACCTTTCCCGATGGCCTGGACGTGGAGGCCTTCACCTCTGCCGCACTGGCCGAAGCATGGCGTGACGCCCGGAAACCCACCGAGCGGGAACACGTCACCCCGTATCTGCGGATTGCCGCGCGCCTTCGCACGCGGAATATCGAGCACTCCATTGATCTCTCCTCCCGCAATCTGCGATGGACGGTGGATGAACCGGAGGATCTGGAATTTGTGCGGGCGATCTATGCGGAACTCGCGCCGACGCCGGATTTCGGCTTGCAGGACGTTCTCGAATTGCTCGAACGTCGACCACAGTTGCTCGAACTCCAGGGAGGTGCAGTGATGAACGAAGGCTACTACACCTCGCTGTATGACGCGGCCAGCGCCCGGGCGGCCCCCGCACTCACGCTGGTCGAATCGGACGCCTGGTTCGCACGGGCACAAAGGGTCATCCCCGGTGCCGCACAGACGTTCAGCAAAGGCCACACACAATACGTGCGTGGGACCGCACCACTTTTTCTCGCACGAGGAAAGGGCAGTCGGGTGTGGGATGTGGATGGCAACGAATACGTCGATTTCGTCCAGGGCCTGCTGCCCAATATCCTCGGCTACGCGCATGACGAAGTGAATGCCGCCGCGAGCGCCCAACTCGCGCGCGGCCACAGCTTTTCGCTGCCCAGCCCGATCGAGGTCGAACTGGCCGAACGGCTGACGCAGTTGATTCCATGCGCCGAGATGGTGCGCTTCGGCAAGAATGGCTCTGACGCCACCGCCGGCGCGGTGCGCGCCGCGCGGGCTTTCACCGGGCGCGAGCGCATCGCCTGCTGCGGCTACCACGGGTGGCAGGACTGGTTCATCGGCAGCACGACGCGCCACGCCGGCGTGCCCGCCGCCGTCCGCGAGCTCACGCATCCCTTTCCCTACAACGACCTCGTTGCGCTCGATACCCTGCTCACGCAGCATCCGGGCGAGTTTGCTGCCGTGATCATGGAGCCGGTGAATTTCGTCGAGCCGCAACCGGGCTACCTGCAAGGCGTGCAGGAACTCGCCCGCAGGCACGGCGCGCTGCTGATCTTCGATGAGATTTGCTGCGGCTTTCACTTCGGGCTCGGCGGAGCGCAGAAGCGCTATCGCGTGACGCCCGACCTCGCCTGTTTCGGCAAGGCGATGGGCAATGGCTTTCCCATCGCCTGTGTGCTCGGCAAGCGCGAGATCATGCAGACGTTCGACGAGATCTTTTTCAGCTTCACGCTCGGTGGCGAGGCGGCGTCGATGGCCGCGGCGATGAAGGTCCTCGATATCCTCGAGCACACCGACGCCCTCGCGCGGATGCAGGCGCAGGGCCGCCGCCTGCAGGACGGCCTGCGTGTGCTCGCGAAAAAAGCGGGACTGGAGAATCGTATCGTCTGCACCGGAGATCCGGTCTGGTCGCTGCTGAAATTCCTCGATGCCGAAGGCGCGCCGAGCCTGCTGGTGCGCAGCCTTTTTCAGCAGGAAGTGATCAAGCGCGGCGTGCTGATCCTCGTGACGCACAATATGTCCGCCGCGCACGACGAGGCCGCCGTCACGCACACGCTGGAAGCCTACGCCGGCGCCTTCAAGACGCTCGCCGGCTGGCTGGCTGAACCCGATCCCGCCCGCTTCCTCGAGGGGCCGCCCGTGCAATTGGTCTTCCGCGTCCGATGAAGATTCTCTTTCGCACCGAAGCCGGACCGCTGATCGGCGCCGGCCACGCGATGCGCTGCTTCGCGCTGGCGCAAGCGTGCCGCGATGCAGAAGCCGAGGTGCAGTTCCTCATGGCGAAAACCTTGCCGAACGTTGCGTCGCGGCTGTCGGATGACGGCATTGAATGCGTCACGACCTCGATGCAGCCCGGCAGCCCCGAAGATGCAGCGCACACCGTCGAACTCGCCATTTCCGGCGGCTGCCGTTGGGTCGTGCTTGATGGTTACGTTTTCGGTGCCGATTTCCAGCAAACGCTCAAGAACGCGAATCTTCGCGTACTGTTCATTGATGATTATGGGCACGCGGCGCATTACTGTGCGGACGTGATCCTGAACCAAAATGTGTATGCGACCGCAGGCCTTTATCCGAGCCGCGACGCTGCGACCCGGCTGCTCCTCGGCACAGGCTATGTACTGCTCCGCCGTGAATTTGCGCGTTGGAAAGACTGGCGACGGCCCGCTTCCGCCCAAGCCAGCAGACTTCTCGTCAGTTTTGGTGGGACCGACCCGGTGAATGCCACGCAGCAAGTGATCGAGGCGCTGCGCGATCTGCCTGATGCAGAATTGGAAGTCGTGGTCGTGACGACGCGCCCGATCGATTCGCCGCGGGTGCGCGTTGCGGACAGCGTTGATCGAATGGATGAACTCATGGTCTGGGCCGATGTTGCGCTCACCGCGTCCGGAACGACGAGCTGGGAACTGGCCTACATGCAGACCCCGCAAATCGTCATGCCCATCGCTGAAAATCAGCGGCAGATCGCCATGGCCCTGGTGGAATGCGGGGTAGCGATCAATCTCGGCTGGTATGCCGACATGTCGGCCGATCGTCTTGTGGAGACCGTGCGGCAACTGCGGAACGACATGATGCAACGCGACGCGATGGCTCAGGCAGGTCGTGCCCTCATCGACGGATTGGGGGCCTCACGCATCGCGGCGCATATGGTCGACCCCCAAAATTCTTCGGAGCAGGATTTTTCGTGACGATGCGCGTGATCTTTTTTGGAAACAACCTGGTGGCCAGTCAGATTCTGCCGTGGTTGCTCGAGCAGCACGTCGAGGTCGTTGGGCTTGTCGTCCATCCGGTAGAGCGGCGGACCTGCGGCAGCGAACTGCTGGCCGCCGCGGAAGAGTTTCACGTACCCGTCATGGAGGCTGCGAGTCTTCGCACCGCCGAGGGACAGGCACGAATTCGAGAATGGGCGCCACAGCTCGGTGTTTGTGTATCTTTCGGATACTTGCTCAGACCGGAATTGCTGCCCTTGTTTTCTGGCGGTGTGATCAACCTGCATCCCTCGCTTCTTCCCTACAATCGCGGCGCAGATCCCAATGTCTGGAGCATTGTGGAAGCCACGCCGGCCGGAGTATCCCTGCATTACATCGATGACGATATCGATACCGGGGACATTATCGCTCAGCGTCCGGTACCCGTCGATCCGTGGGATACCGGAGAGACCCTCTATCGCAAACTGGAGGAAGCCTCGGTGACCCTGTTCCACGAGGTTTGGCCGATCATCTCCGCAGGGCAGGGCGTGCGCGCGCCACAGTCCGCAGCCTTCGGCACAATGCACCACAAACGTGACGTACATCAGCTCGACCATGTGGAACTGGACCGCACTTATACAGGACGCGAACTGCTGGCGATTCTCCGGGCGCGGACGTTTCCCCCGCACCGAAACGTGTTCTTCGTCGAGAATGGTCGCCGCGTGTATGTGGAATTGAAGACGTATCCCGAATGAACCATCTGCGCATCGGAAATCGTGAAGTTGGTCCGGGATTGCCCGTCTATGTCATCGCGGAACTTTCAGCCAACCATCATCAGGATTTTGAGAAGGCGGCTGCCATCGTGCGTGCCGCCAGCGCGGCGGGGGCCGACGCGGTGAAGCTCCAGACGTACACCGCAGACACGATTACCATCAAGAGCGATCGCCCGGAGTTCCGACTCGGGCCGGGCACGATTTGGGCCGGCCGAACGCTGCACGATCTTTACCAGGAAGCGTTCACGCCCTGGGCATGGCAGCCGAAGCTCAAGGCGCTGGCCGAGGAGATCGGGCTTGATTGCTTCTCCAGTCCCTTCGATTCTACGGCGGTGGATTTTCTCGAGAAGATGAACGTGCCGGCGTGGAAGATCGCGTCCTTCGAGCTGGTCGATCTGCCGCTGATACGCCGCGTGGCGAAAACCGGAAAGCCGGTGATCATGTCCACGGGGATGGCGTCACTGGAAGAAATCGGTGAAGCGGTAGCCGCCGCGCGCGAGGCCGGCTGTGAGCAACTCGCGCTGCTCAAGTGTACGAGTAGTTATCCGGCGCGCTTTGACGAAATGAACCTCCGGACGATTCCCGATCTCCTGGCGTGCTTCGATGTGCCGGTTGGGCTGAGCGATCACTCGCCAGGCAGCGCAGTGCCAGTGGCGGCCGTCGCGCTCGGCGCGTGCATCATTGAAAAGCACCTGATCCTCGCGCGCGCCGACGGCGGGCCGGACGCGCCGTTTTCGC
>CAYMQV010000038.1:0-21159 GCA_964392395.1 uncultured Gemmatimonadaceae bacterium | reverse complement strand
TTTCGCTCGAGCCGGCGGAGTTTCGTCGAATGGTCGCGGACGTGCGCGCTGCAGAGCAAGCGCTCGGTCGGGTGAACTATGAAGTGAGCGAGAAGGAAGCGGCGAGCCGCCTGTTCCGGCGCTCGCTGTTTGCCGTGCAGGACATTGCCGCTGGCGAGGAACTGACGGAACGGAACGTGGCGTCCATCCGCCCAGCGCACGGGCTGCCACCGAAGGTGCTTGGGGAGGTGCTCGGACGCCGGGCAGCGGTCGCGATGGAACGTGGGACACCGCTTTCGTGGACTCTGATCCAATGACCGCCAACCACTACGACGCGATCGTCATCGGCGGCGGACTCGCCGGCACGATCACCGCGCAGATTCTCTCCGAGCAGCGCTACCGCGTGCTCGTGCTCGAAAAGCAGCCGCTGCTCGGGCAGAACAACCTGTCGTTCCGCAATACGCGAGGGGAGGTTTTTGATCAGGGCTATCACGCGCTGGATGAGAACCGCTCGCCGTTCACGACACGATTTTTCGCGAAGGCGCTCGACGGTCGCTGCCACCGGCTGCGGCTCCGTCGCGGGATCGTGGTCCGCGGGCACCTGGTGGATTTCAATGCACCGGCGGCGCAGTGGCCGGCGGCGTTGGCGGGAGAATTTCTCGCTCGGCACATCGAGGACACGATCGACGGCCCACCCACCCGCGCGGCGCTCGCGCGGGTCTACGGCGCACCGTTTGCCGCGCTCGCGTTCGACGAAGTCCTGCCGTCATACCCCTCGCTCCTCTGGCAGCGGGAGCACGGCGTGCCGGAGGAGAATCTGCTCGGGCCGATCTATCCGTGGTTCTTTCCTCAGGCCCGCAAACGCCTCGATGCCGCGGATGAATCGACGAGGTTTCACGCCGCGATGCGGCAAGGCGGCGAGCAGCACGTCCTGTATCCCGACACCGGTGGTTTCGGGTCGTTTCTGGAAGGCATCATCGGTGGCATCGACGGGAAGTTTGCGACGATCCGAACCGGCGCGGCTGACATCCAGTGCCGCCTCGATCAGGAGACGCTGCGGGCGTTGGAGGTGCGGCATGACGGCGGCACTTCCACGGCCAATCACTATTTCTGGTGTGCGCCGGTCAGTGGGCTGGCGCGGCTCGCAGGATTGCGCCTGCCCACGCTGCATCCGCAAAAACTCGCGCTCGGCAGCTACTCTTTCGATCGCGAGGTCGTGGGTCCGTATCACGAAATACTCGTCGGTGATCCGCAGATGCCGATGGGGCGTATTTCGTTTCCCGGCCGAATTGCCGGTGCCCGCAATCACCTCGTGCAAGTCGAGCATTTGTTTCCGGCGGGTTTTCACGAAGTGAATCCGGAAACCTGGCAGAGTGAGTGTCTCGCCAGTCTGCGGCGGCTCGGCGTGGTGACCGACGAGGCGAGTGTCCAGGAATACGTCGAGAGCATCGAAATGCGCGGCTTTGTCTCCACCGAAGATCTGGGCGCAGTTGTCGAGGGCTGGCGCGCGTCGTTCAACCGGCCCGGCTGGAACGTCAGCATCCCGCACATCGGCCTCGGCCCGGAGAATATCAGTCGCGTCGTGCCATCGGTTTTTCGCACCGTCTATCAAACCATCACCCAATGACGGAGCTTCCCATGCCTACGTCCGAACAAGACAGCTACTATCTCACCAGGGAAGGCGATGACTTTTTTCGTCGTAACTTCGGTGGCAAGGAGCCGCCCAGGCTGCGCCCGGCCAAGGTTGGCATCTACGAGCAGATCGACGCGCTCGGCATCGCCGGTGGGGCGGTGTTGGAATACGGCTGCTGCTACGGCGATTTGCTCGCGGTGCTGGCCGAGCAGTCGCCGGGACGCGTGTGCGTCGGAGTCGAGGCCTCGCTGGAGGCGGTGACGTTTGGTCAGGCGCGCTACGGGCCACGGGTGCAGTTTCACCACGGTACGATCGCCGACAATCCGCTCAATCGTGCGGCGGCGTCTGCCCGCCGGTTTGATCTGGTGGTGGTGGACGATGTCTTCGGCTGGGTGTCTCGTGAGACGCTTCTCCAGTCGATCGCCTGTATCGACCAGGTGCTGGCGGAGGGTGGTCATCTTTTCATCCGCGATTTTTCCCCGATCGAGAAGCTGAAAAACCGCAACCATCACGTCGCCGATGTGGAGCTCTTCAACTATAAGATTCCGGGCTCGCACGCGCGGCTGTTCGAGACCTCGGGGATGTATGAAATCATCAGCCAGCGGATCTACGTGGATCGCACGGAAATGTCTGCCGGTTACCAGAGCGCCCAGCAGTTTGGCACGCGATGGGCGGACACGGTATTGCGCAAATCGGCGGGCGGGTACTACCAACTCGTCGAACGCGCCAAGTCCTGAGCAACGATCACGATGACAGACGTCGGCATCATGGATTACGGAATGGGCAACCTGCGCTCGGTCGCGAATGCGATCGAGGCACTGGGTCGTTCCGCGCGCATCCTGGCCGAGCCGGATGAAATCGCCACCTGTGCTCGCATTATCCTGCCCGGTGTCGGGGCATTTGGCGACGGGATGAAGAACCTGCGCGAGCGTGGGTGGATTCCGGCGCTGGAGGACGCAGTGCTGGGCCAAGGAAAGCCGTTCATCGGGCTGTGCCTGGGGATGCAGCTCCTCGCCACAACCGGCACCGAGCACGGCGATTGTTCGGGGTTGAACTGGATTCCGGGAACGGTGCACCGTCTGGAAGCGCCGGACGCCAGCATCCGTATCCCGCATATCGGATGGAACGAGGTGGAAGTGGTGAAACGGGACGGGCTGTATCGCGACTTCGCGAAGTCGCCGGTATTCTATTTCGTCCACAGCTACGCGTTGGTGCCGGATGCGCCGGAGGTGGTGAGCGCGTGGTGCGATCATGGTGTACCATTCGCCGCCAGCCTCGAATCCGGCAACATCTTCGCCACGCAATACCATCCCGAGAAGAGCCAGAAGGACGGACTGCACATCCTGCAGAACTTTCTCGCCGCCTGAACTGCGCATGCTGAAGAAGCGTCTCATCCCGGTCCTGCTGTTGCAAAACGGCCGACTCGTGCGCAGCGAACTGTTTCGCATCCACCAGATCATCGGTGATCCGATCCATGAGGTCCAGCGCTTCAACGAGTGGAACGTTGACGAACTGATCTACCTCGATATCAGCCGCAGCGACGATTGCGGCTCGCGGCGCGACGACCACAAGGTCGGTGGTCTGGGCGGCCAGTCCGGCATTCTTGACGCCGTGAGCCGGCAATGCTTCATGCCGCTGACGTGGGGCGGGCGAATCAAGACCATGGACCACATGCGCGCGCGAATCAGCAGCGGCGCGGACAAGATCACGATCAACTCGGAGGCCGTGCGCCGTCCGCAGTTGATCTCCGAAGGTGCAAAGATCTTCGGCAGCCAGGCGATCGTCGTGAGCCTCGATGTTTGGAGGCATGAGGATGGGCGACCCGAGGTTTTCATTGATGGAGGCCGCACGGCCACGGGTCTCGATCCAGTCGAGTGGGTGCAGCGTGCTGAGGCCGCAGGCGCGGGGGAAATTCTCGTCCAGGCAATCCAGCGCGATGGGACAGGAACGGGTTACGATCTCGATCTGATCCACCGTCTCAGCAGCGCGCTCACGATACCGCTCATCGCGTGCAGCGGAGTGGGTCGCTTCGAGGACTACGCGAAAGGCATCGAAGCAGGAGCCTCCGCAGTGGCGGCGGCGAATCTGTGGCACTTCAAGGAACTTGCCGACCGCCAGGGGAAGCGGGCGCTCGCCAAGGCCGGCATCAACGTCAGACTCTAACTCTTTTCTGCCATGCAATACTGCTCCCACTGTGTCTATCCCAGCGCGTCCGCCGCGCCCCTGACCTTCGATGAAAAGGGTGTCTGCTCTGGCTGCCGAGTCGCCGCGGGCAAGGCCAGCGTCGATTGGGCGCGTCGTTGGGAATTGCTCAGGGAACTGACCGACGAGTATCGGTCACCAGATAACTACGACATCGTCATCCCGGTCAGCGGTGGCAAGGACAGCTACTACCAGACCCACATGGCGGTCAAGCAACTGGGACTGAAGGCGCTGCTCGTGACTTATCACGGCAACAACTATCTCCCCGAGGGCGAGTACAACCTGCTGCGCATGCGCGAACTGTTTGACTGCGACCACATCATCGTCCGCCCCGGGGTCGAGGTGCTGAAGAAGATGAATCGCATCGGCTTCAAGCTGCAGGGCGACATGAACTGGCACGGGCACTGCGGGATTTTCACCGCACCGATCCAGGTCGCGGTGCGTTACAAGGTGCCGCTGATCCTCTGGGGCGAGCATGGCTTCATGGATCTCGGCGGGATGTACTCGCACAATGACTTCGTCGAGTTTACCGCCAAGTTTCGCCTCGAACACGCGCTCCGAGGGTACGACTGGCCCGATTTCACCGACGCGGGTCTGGATAAGCTCAACCGGCCCGAACTCAAGGAAGGGCTGCATGGCAAAGATCTGCTGTGGGCGCAGTATCCGTCCGATGACGAAATCGTCGAGAGCGGCGCCCGCGGGATCTACGTGAGTTTTTACGCCAACTGGGATGCCAACGAGCACACCAGGCTGGTGACGGAGAAGTATGGGTGGAAGCCCGCGCAACAGCCATTCGAGCGCACGTACCGCATGATGTCGAACATCGACGACATGCACGAAAACGGCATCCACGATTACCTGAAATTCGTCAAGTTTGGCTATGGGCGCGGGTCGGATCATTCGTGCAAGGACATCCGCAGTGGAAAGATGACGCGCGCCGAGGGGGTCGAGATGGTTCGCAAGTACGATCATGTCAAACCACGGCGCGACCTCGATCGCTGGTTGGCGTACGTGGGTATGAGCGAGGAGGAGTTCGATACGGTCTGCGACACCTTCCGCGATCCGCGCGTGTGGAGCATCGAGGACGGTCAGTGGGTAAAGGACAACCTGTGGGGGGGGCGCTCTTTTTATGGCCCGGTGCATGGTTACCCGCCGCGCTTCGCAGACGTGCATACGTCGTAAGACACCCATCCACTCGTCCATGAACACGCCATCCCCATCGCTTTCCGAATCGGACATCCGTCCCGATCACCTGCTGCGCGGGCACGCCGAGCGCTACGCCGCGGACATCGCGCGCCTTTTTGCGCACGAGGACGAATTCGTCGGCGTGCCGTGTCCGGCCTGCGGCGGCGATGAGAGCCGCCCGGCATTCGAGAAGTTGAAGTTGACCTATGTGAGCTGTGCCCAATGCGAGACGATGTATGTGAGTCCGCGCCCGACGCCCGCGTTGCTGGGCATGTACTACTCGCAATCGGAGAACTACGCGTACTGGAACAGGTACATCTTCCCCGCGTCGGAAGATGCCCGCCGCGAGCGGATTTTCCGGCCCCGGGCAGAACGTGTCGCGGAAATCTGCGGTCGTTTCAACGTCACTCCGGGCGCGCTCATGGAAATCGGAGCGGGGTTTGGGACGTTCTGCGAGGAAGTCCGCCGACTCGGTACGTTCTCGCGTGTGCTCGCGGTCGAACCAACGCCCGACCTTGCAGAGACCTGCCGCCAGCGTGGACTCGAGGTGATCGAGAAACCGATCGAGCAGGTTTCGACCGAAGGGCTGCGGGTCGATGTGGTCGCCTGCTTTGAAGTCCTCGAGCACATCTTTTCGCCGCGGGATTTTCTCGCCACCTGCGCGTCGGTGCTCTCGCCAGGGGGGCTGCTCGTCATCAGTTGTCCGAGCGTGAAGGGGTTCGACATCGCGGTTCTTGGAAAAGCCTCGAACAGCGTCGATGTCGAGCACTTGAACTACTTTCATCCCGCCTCGCTTTCTCGCCTGGTGACGGAAAGCGGTTTCGAGGTGCTCGAGGTTTCCACGCCCGGCAAGCTCGACGCCGAACTCGTCCGAAAGAAAGTCCTCGCAGGCGAATTCTCACTGGCCGGCCAGCCGTTCCTCCAGCAGGTGCTGATTGATGAATGGGATCGCCTCGGGGCGGCCTTCCAGCAGTTCCTCGCCGACGCCGGACTCAGCTCGCACCTCTGGCTGGTCGCGCGCAAGGCGACCTGAGAGCATGCAGCGGAGGTTCGTGCCGGCTTCGCGACGCGCTGGCTCCATGAAATTCCGCGCCTCGTTTCCGACGAAGCGTCTTCATCGGCGCGCAGTGCCGGTTGAAGGTCTTTATTCCGTCGTCCTCACGTCGGCCGCCGCGACCAGGAGACCGTTCACGCGACCGTCTCGAGAGCGGCGATCGGCGGCCTATCGCAAAACGACGCTTCACCGTCGAGGTCGGTTTCTCGGTCGGACGGCGGCAGGCACACGGCCCGGCCATCGAGCAGAATTGAGACCGCCGCGTCCACACCAGCGTCGCATCCCGGACGCAGTGCCTCGAGCGACGTGTAGGCCAGGTGCGATGCCAGCGGCCCTGGCTGCTGAACCAGCGGGAACGGCAGCATGTAGCGAAACACCGCGAAGTAGGCGAATCGTCGTGCGAGGCGAGTGCGCTCGTGGGCGCGGCGTGAACCCGCCTCTTCGCTGGTGAGTGCATCGAGCAGATCGCGGTACTCCGCCGGATCGCGCACGTCCTCGGTGAATCCATGCCCTGTGAGTGTGGAGGTCGCAGCGGTCACGGCGGCGCCACCGAAGCAGGCATGTTCCAGCGCGACCGTACTGACGTAGGAGATACTGACTGGTGCCATATCCATCAGAGAATAGCTGCTCGTTTCGTCGTCGGGCCAGACAAATCGGACCGTCGTCGGGGCACGCGCAGCGAGGTCGCGCAACGCCGCAAACTGCGTCGCATTGCTGCCGGTCGCGCGACTGCCCGTGGTGTTGGGGTGCACGCGAACCACAACATCAACCTCAGGCCGTACCGAAGCCCACGCCACGGTCTCCTCCAGCCATCGCTCCTGTGTGCCGAATGGCGAGGAATAGTCGGCACACGCGACGTACTCGTCTTCTGAGGAAGTGAACACCACCATCAGTGGAGCACCGACCCGCAGTCCCAGCGTCTCTCGCACCGCGGTGTGGGCTTCCGGGGGCCCAGTCAGGGCAAGCCAGTTCAGCCTCCGGCCGTGCGCCCGATCGGCAAGCCACTGATCAGTTGCCTGTGACTCGCTGCCGGTCAACGGAACGTCGCTCCACGCACGCCACGCATCGCGAATCGGCGAGATCGAGAGGCAGTCCGCATTCTCCGCGAGGTACAGTGTCTCCTGAAGCCAGCCCCGTTCGTGTGTCACGACACGCACGCCGGCGGCGCGCGCCAGTTCGAAGGCGACTCGCAGGCTCCCCAATCGTCCGTTGAAGAGCAGCATCACGTCAGGTCGCCATGTCGTCAGCAGGCGGTCCATCGCGAATGCCACGAGCAACCCGGCCTCGAGATAGGCACGCAATACGCTCTCGACCGCGGGTTGGGTCGGATCGATCCGATTGACCCGAAAGTGACTGTGCACCGACGAGACGATCCACTCGCCGATCGCCCAATCCTTCCATCGCGCTTCGAGCAGTACATCGCGCGACATCTCCGCCGCCCACTGTGTCGCGAGGTCTCGCTCCCCATTCGTCAGGTGGTCGCCAAGCCATTCGTGCGGCATGCGCAACCCATCCGCCTGCGTGTGCTGGGCGCGCAGACAAGTCGCGCAAGATGCTGCCTGCCGCGGCGCGGTCGACACCCAATGCATGTCACATTCGCGGAAGGCCCCATCACAGAGTACGTAGCGCACCTCGGCGCCACGCCAACGCGCGCCGTGGAGAATCGTCATCTCCTGAAGCGCATGCAGCATCCACTGACCGTATGGCATCCATGTGAGTACGCGCGGTGTGGAGATACCCGGTTCCAGCGGCGCGGCAATGACGGCGCTGCGCGTCGCGACTTCAGCTGCCTTGCCAACCGCGGAAACTGCGACTACGTCGATACCCGGTGCTGATGTGCTGCCTTCTGCGCCGACACTCGGCGCCGCGGGTGCGTCCGCGCCGCGACCGCCGGATGCGGTAGACCACGCCAGGACCAGCAGGGAGAGCCCCGTTTCAGTATCGCCGGTCGCGAGAAATAACGCGCCAAGGCGCGTCGTGCCCTCCGCGTCAAGCGTCCCATCGACGCCGAGCTCCGCCAGCGCTTCCCGCTCCCGGAAGGAATTGCCTGCCGCGACACATTGCCGGGCCCACTGCACCGCCTCCCGTGCCCACGACGTCGCCATCTGCGCGAGGCCGGTGCCCAGGATTTCATCCGCTGCGCCCAACGCCGCAACGGCATCAAAAGCCTTCCCGCCAAGAATCGCATCGGCCAGAGCGTGCGAGGCCGTGCAGTACTGTGACGGATTGTTCGAAACGATCGTGGCGCGCAGCCTGAGATCGTCTGGCGCAGTCGAGGCGTCGACTCCCGACCCGAGGTCACGCTGGTAGAAATGCGGAAACGGGATCCGAGCACCACGCGCCCCTGCTGCCGCGCAGGCGACCCAGAAATCCCAGTCCTCGTAGCCTCGCATGTTGGTGCGGTAGCCGCCGATGCGCTCCCACAAGGAGCGTCGGAACGCGGTGATACCGGGCAGGAGATTGACCTGCGCCTGACGTGTGGCGTCCCACGACTGACCCGGACACTGGCGCTGCTCCGCCCTGTCGAAGGCGATCACGTCCGGCCAGACCAGGCCGAGTCCGGGATCGCCGGAATACATGACTGCGACGGCGTGGAGATACAGCGGCGAGATGACATCGGCGGCGTCGAGACAGATGATGATCTCCGACGACACTGTGAAAATGCCAGCATTCCGCGCCTGCGCCGGATGGCCGCTGTTCGTCACGCGGATCACACGGATCGCGAGTTCAGGCCAGCGAGCAGCGAAATCTTCCGCGATCGCGACTGAGTTGTCGGTGCTGCCGACGTCCACCACCACGATCTCCGTCGGGCGGAGGATCTGGGCTGCGACCGACGCCAGAGCGGACCCGATCCACTGGCCCTGGTTGAACGCAGTAACGACGACAGCGATCGACTGATGCATGCTCAGCAGGGAGGAGGATGGCGAGACTGATGCTCCACCTCCCACTCAAAAATCGTGCCTCGTATAAAGCGAGGTAAATCAACGACTTGAGAGTCTCGCATCGGCCAGATGGCGCATTGTCTGGCACGAAATGCCGAGTGACGGAACGAATTGCCGCGTTCGCCGACGCGTGCTGGTAACAGAGTCGCGCGCTGGCGCTTCCATGGTGGAGAGGCCGCGGTTCAGCGCTGACCGGTCGCTCGCCGACGCCAAGCCTGGGTCGCCCGCCGCTCGCCCGCCGGTCCTCGCGCGGCCCTGGAGCACGCCATATACTCGATCGACCCCGATCGAAATTCCTCTCCCGAAGGTCAACTCGCGTCGAGCTTAGATGAAAAATCCTTTCAAATCCGCTCGACCGACCCCGACCGAAATTCCGGTCCCGCCATTGCCAGCCGCAGCACCAGCAGCCCCCGAAGCAGTCGTGGGAGTTGAAGCCGTCCTCGGCCTGGCCCTGAAGGACAAGTTCTCACAGGTGTATGAGAAGAATATCTTTGGCGGCAGCGTGTCGCGCTCGGGCGAAGGCTCCGATCTAGTACAAACCGCCGTCATTCGTCGTGAGATACCCGCACTGATGGCCGACCTGAGCATTCAGACCTTTCTCGACGCGCCCTGCGGCGATTGGTACTGGATGCAGCATGTGGCCTTACCCGTGAAGCACTATATCGGCGTGGATATTGTCGAGGCACTGATTGTCAAGAATCAGGCCCGGTTCGGCTCTGACAAAACTTCGTTCCAGTGCGTCAACCTCGTCCAGGATCACATTCCGAGAGCCGACCTGATTTTTTCGCGGGATTGCCTGGTGCACTTGTCCTTCACCGATGCACTGAAGATGATTGCCAACTTCAAGAAATCGGGAGCGACCTATTTGCTGACCACGACCTTTACTGATCGTGTATCGAATAGTGACCTGGGCGATGGTTTCTGGCAGCCGTTGAATATGCAACACCCGCCCTTCAGCTTCCCCGAGCCATTGCGCCTTATCAATGAAGGCTGCACAGAAGGCAACAACCTGTTCACCGATAAGTGTCTTGGTCTCTGGCGATTAAAGGATGTTCTGCCGTGGAGGCCGCGAACATAGTGCGCAGGGTGATCATGCCGTAAGCGTCCCTGTCAAGCAGGCCATGCGTTGCAAGGCAGATCGGTGCATTGCTCGTGCCGGCGACGTGATCACTGCGCAACTCCATCCCGTCGCCCGGGTCAGAATCCGACGTTCAGGCTGAACCTGATTCGCGGAGACGCGCCAGGTCGCCCTCGAAGTCGAACGGTCAACCATGTCGGTTCAGGGGAAGCTGACGATCTCTTCATAACAAGGCTTGCTCTGAATGAATTCACCCGTGGAAAACTGCTTCTGCTCTGCGACCTTCATTTCGTTGAGCGCATTCAGATCATTGTATTCATACAGCACTTCACTGATAAAGTGATGATGTTTCATGCCACACATTTCCAGCATGGGATATAAAAGGGCTGCATCGCCAGCAACGTTGAAATACCTGCCACCGGTGTCTCGCAAATCATCGTCCCGGATCTTGTTCCAAAGCTTGCTCTTGAATGTCCGTAAGTGAGACGCATACCAATTCCTGCTTTTCCTGTAAAGTCTGGTGTTCTCTATTTTTTTACAATATGGACCATAGTTGCCACTCCTGGGAACGAAATTTCCATAAGTCAACCATATACTCGGGTCGGAATAAACTTCATTCAGTTTTTCCAGAACACCATCATGATAGAACCTGTCATCGCCATCCAGATTCACAATGATGTCTTCCCCGTCTCTGGACATCATGGAGATCCCCTTCACGATATTTGCCAATGGAGATCCCGCTCGTGTCGTGTTGTAAACACGTGTCAATTTCGGGGAAACGGGATCATCCTGAAAGGCTTTCACGATACTCGCGGTCTGGTCGGTAGAACGATCATCAATGATGACGCAGGTGAAATTTTCATAGGTTTGACACATCACTGATGCTAAACAATCACTGATGTATTCATCTGCGTTGTAGACCGGGACCACAACAATGAATTTGTTCATTTTGCAGAGCACTGTCTGTCGTGAATGGAAGGATGACGTACAAGCTCCGACGTCTTGCGCGGGAACAGGCTGATCCCGACCGATGTGCTGCAGGAGCACACCCTGTGCCAGACGGTAAACCGTTGCCTGGCAACCATTTGAACAATTCAACCGGCGTTCGCTCAAACGCGTCATCGGCACGTTCGTCCCTGGCGACAGGGCAGTTCTTGCCGCAACCACCTCCCGGCGGTACGCCGCCAGTGCGCCCGGCGCCGTGGTGCCAGCCGCTTTGGGGGGTCGGCTCCGGACACAGCCGTTCTCGCCGAGGACACGGACAGTTCTGCCGTCCTGCCCCGGGCAGTTCTTGCCGTCTGCCATGCTGCTGCGCCGCGCCCGGCCCGCCATGCCCAGCAGCCAGACAGCGTCGATATTCCCATATGGCATAAGGGGTTTCGCGGATCGCGCGGACGCGAATAACCGCGGCGACATGACACCGGTGGCCCATGGCCCAGTTGCTGCAAACGCACGGTGCGAGCACTCCACTGCGTCACCCGTCCACGCTGTCTGTCGGTGGACGAGTGCCGCGGTGCCATCGCTCTCACTCTTTGCACGCTGCCGTCGCACGCCACAACCGGATACCTCCCCCCCATGCCTACTCCCGCTGCTGAACACCACCCGCTGGCAACCGACCTGCCCACGCCCGACGCACTGATGCAGATCGCCGACGCCTGTTTCGCGGCGGGCCTCGTCCAGAGCGCGGGTCACCTCTTCGGGCTCGCCGCTGCTGCCGGAGCCGACGCCGAGACGGCGAGCAATGCACAGCGCCGCTCGGTTGACGCGCAGGTCACGGATGCCGCGATCGCACGGCACGGATTCGGGCCACGGGAGTTCCTCATTCCGTCGGCGGAGCGGCGCGACGACGGCACGCCGTTGTTCATGCTTCCGCTCCCGGTCGACGCGGCCGGGCAAGCCGAGGTGCTGCAGGTCATCGAGAGTGAGCTGTCCGGTGACGGTGTCGATGCCGAACTGCGAAACTTCCTCGCGGTCATGATCGAACCAGGTGACGCTTTCGTCGACTGCGACCCGGGCTTCGGATTCGCCAGCCTCGCCGCCGCATCACGGTATCCGGGACAGGTGAGCGTCGTCACGCGCGCCGCTGATGAGGATCACGCGGCGTTCATCCGCCACGCACTGGCATCCAACACCGTGCGATCCGCCAGCGTGGAGGCGCCGGTCAATGGGACCGTTCAATCACTCGCCGCACTGTTCCGTCACACCACCGTGCAGCGCGCACCGCGCGTCGTGATCTACGCTGGTCAGGCCGAGGATATCGACGGCCTCCTCCCGGACATCGGTGCCCTGGTCAACGATCGGCGTGTCGGGGCCATCGCGTGGTCGGTCGGCGTCGATGCGGTCACGGATGCGGTGGCTGATCGACTCGAAGCGATGGGGGTGTCACACTTCGTCATTGCATCCGACAGTGACGGCGCAGTGCTCGTGCCGCAGTCCGGACTCAGTGGCGCGAGGCTCATCATCTCCGTGCCGGCACACGTGCTGGCGGACCGACAGGCCGCATGAGCGCGCGTACAAAGTCGCGCCCTCGAGCGCCTCGCACCACCAGCTCCATCGTCGCCTCCGACAAGGCCGTCACCGTATCGGCTGACTCGGATTTCAGTCGCAGTCTCACCGCACTGATCGACGCGCACGGCATTCGTCGTGTCATCGAAACGGGCACGTACTTCGGCACCGGCACCACGCGTACCATTGCGCGCGCGTTGCAGGCCGGTGGCGTCGGCGGCGTCTGCTACTCGATCGAAGTCAATCCGGTGCATCATCTGGTCGCATTGCAGAACCTGCGACACGATGGACTGCTCGGTATCGTACGACCGCTCCTCGGCCTGTCGGTGCCACGCGCCATGCTTCCGACACCTGACGCGGTGCGGCAAGCCACCATCGACGACGTTGCCGGCAGCGATGTGATCGTCGACCACGATGAAGCAGACCGCGTGGTACGGTATCTCGCCGAGACGAACAATCCTGGCGTACCCGACAACCTGCTCGCGTTCGCGCTGCAGAGTGTGGACTATGCGCCAGACCTGGTGCTGCTCGACAGCGGCGGGCACATGGGGTTCATCGAGTTTCAGTATCTGCTTCAGCGACTCACCGCCCCCACCCTCCTCGCGCTCGACGACATCAACCACGTCAAGCATCAGAAAAGCTGGGCCTTCATCAAAGCCGATCCCCGCTTTGAGGTGCTCGTCGAGTCAGACGAAAAGTTCGGCTTCGGCATCGCGACGTACTCACCAGCCCCCCTGGACCCACGGCGCCTGCTCTGGATTCGTACCGATGCCGTGGGCGACAACGTGTGGGCCAGCGGCATGCTCAGCGCCGTTCGTGCGCACTGGCCACGGGCGCAGATCACCGTCTTGTGCAACGCACACACACATCCACTGCTGGAAACGCATCCGGCCGTGGACCAATGTATGGTCGTCGACAAGCAGAGAGCCTGTACCGAGTCCGGATACCGCCAAAGCTTCTGTGAAGCAATTCGTCGTGGACAGTTCGATCTGGTGATGGTCAGCCACTTCTCGCGTGAAAGTCTGATCGATGTGCTCGCGCAGTCGGCCGGTGCACCGATCATCGGGTACGACGGTAACGAGAATTTGTACCACACCGGCGAAAAGCAGCTGCGCGACCTGCTCTATACGCGACTCGTCCCACCCCCCGCGGATGCGCGCCACGAGGTGGGTCGCCACCGCCATTTTCTGACGTCGCTCGGGATTGCGGCCAGCGATTTACATCCGGTCATGCACGTCACTGAGGCCGATGTCGCAGCCGCTGCATCGCTGTACGCACAGCATGGGCTCGACCCCCGGAAAACCGTCGTGCTCGTCGCAGGCGTCGGTCGCGCTCACCGCGTCTATTCGGGTTACGGCGAGGCAATCGGAAAGATCTGCCGCGCCAACGGACTCCGGATTGCAGCCGTCGGCATCGACGCCGATGCACAGCTGATCGCAGCCAACACCCGCGGCTTCAGTGACATCACGGTCAACCTCTGCGGCAAGACATCACTCCGCGAATTGGTGGCCTTCGTCCGTGCGTCGCGAATCGTGGTCGGGGCCGAAACCGGCACGACCAACATGGCCAGCGCGCTTGGCGTGCCGACGGTCGTGCTCATGGGCGGCGGTGACTTCGGCCGATTTCTCCCCGCCTCACCGCGCGACACCATCGCCTGCCTCCCGCTCGCCTGTTACGGCTGCGGATGGAAGTGCTCCTTCTCGCGTGAACACTGCATCCGTGATGCGATGCCGGATGTCATGCAGGCGGCCTTCGCTGCCGCCCTCGCCGGACCCTCCGATAAGCCGCGTGTCTTTGTGCCCTCGGCGCGTCGGCTGGCCAGCCGGTCGGACCTGCCGCCCATCGGCGATGTGCGACGATGGCTGCCGAACGACATCGCGGAGATCATCGAGGTGGACGAACCCCGATGAGGTCGGGCCCGGGGATTCGGCGCCTGGCGCGGCCGCTGGCTGATGAGCCGACAGCCGTGGCCGCGGCCGCGGCCGCGAACAAACCGGTCGCAGACGATCGGTTTGGCGCATGGAGCGAGACGGCGGCAAATCTCCGAACTATCCGGCGCGGTGCCCTCTGCGCCCCCGCCGCCGCCGATGCGCGGTTCGTCGAACTGCTGCCGGCGGCTGACCTCGTCTCCTTCGATGTCTTCGACACGCTCGTCACCCGCGCCTGTGCGGCACCGGCTGAGGTCTTTCGGTTCCTCGCGCTCGAGCCGCCACTTTGTATAGCCGGCATGTCGCCATCCGAACTGGCCGCGCATCGCCGGGCCGCCGAAACCGAGGCACGACGCCTGCGCGCCGCGAAAACGCGCACGGATGCCGAAGTCTCGCTGGCCGAGATTCACGATCAGCTCGCACTGCGGCTCGGGGTCGATACGTCGGCGGCGTTCGCGGCGGCCGAACTCGCCGCCGAACACCGCCTCGTGCGCGCCAACCCGCGCGTGGTTGCCTGGCTCGATGCCGCCCGCAACGCCGGCAAGCGCGTACTCGCCATCTCCGACACCTGGTATTCAGCACAGCAGGTGCAGGCGATGCTCGCCGCCGTCGGTATCGACATCCACCTCGCCGCGATCTACACATCGTCCGACGCCCGCGCCACCAAGCAGGATGGCCGCCTCTTCGCCGTCGTGCAGTCGCGCGAGGGAGTGGTGCCGGCCCGGTGGCTGCACGTCGGTGACCACGGCGTCAGCGACCATCAGACACCACGCCGGCTCGGGCTGCAAACCCTCCTTCAGCCGTTTGATGGGGCCCGCGAGGTACCATCGCCCGCCCTGACGCTCGCCGGATCGATCCGCACCGGGCTCACCGCCGCTGCACGCCATCGTCGGGAAAATGCCGCATGGCGAATCGGGTATCGCGCGCTTGGACCGCTGCTCACGGCGTTTGCACAGTGGCTCGGTGCCCAGGCCCGGGCGTCCGGCGCACGGCGCATCGTCTTCCTGCTTCGTGATGGCCTCCTCTTCGAGCGCATCTGCCGCAGCTGCCACGCGTTGCCTGACGGCGTCGGTGTCAGCAGCATGCCGGCCTCGCGCCGCGCGGCGCTGCTGCCCGCCGTCCTCGCCGACGCCAAGTGGGCACTGCCAGGGTTGCTCGCTGGTGTGGGGCCGCGACCGATCGGCGAGTACCTCACCCGACTCGGCATTGCACCGCAGAAACATGCCGCCGCACTGGCGCGGGCTGGCGTTCCCGACCTTCATATCGCGGTTGATGCGCGAGTCGCCGAGTACCGTGATCTCATCGTCCGTGTGCTCGCGATTCCCGAGATCCTGAAGGAGCTTGGAACGCATGCCGCACGCGAGCGCGATGCGCTGCTGCACGCCCTCGCCATTGCGGGACTCCGCGACGGCGCACCCTCGATGCTCGTGGATCTTGGCTGGAATGGGTCCATCCAGAAAGCGCTGCACCGTGTGGTCGTGGCCGCGGATCGGCGCGATCCGCGGTGGCTCGGTTGTTATCTGGCCACCTGGCCCGGCATCGCCGATGGGGCGCCAGCCGCTATGCAAGCCCGCGGATTTCTCAGCGATGCCGGCGCGCCGGATTCGGTTAGGCACACCCTCGCGACGGGCCGCGAACTGCTCGAGGTGCTCTGCTCGTCGTTCGAGGGGTCGCTGCTGCACTTCACCGGCACGGATGGCACACCGGTGCTGGCCCCCTACGAATTTGACGATGCACACGCCGCGGCCATCCGAAGCATCCATGACGGCGCCGACGCCTATGCCAGCGCGCACGCCGCAGTTCTCGACAGCGCCGACGCCCTGCTCACGATCGACGAGGCAATTCACGAATGGGCGCGGCTCACACACAATCCGACGCACGAGGAAGCCTCCGTCCTCGGTCGCCTCTCGCACAGCGACAATGTCGGCTCGCAGAGCAGTCGCCGGATCGCCTCGTTCTCGGCACCGCCTACCGACGGAAACGGCCTGCTCCAGGACTGGGCGCTCGCCTACTGGAAACAGGGCCTCACCGGGCAGCGGACGCCCGAGGGCGCCGCGCTCCGCTCAATTCTCTGGCTCGCCGACGATCCGGCCGCGTAGCCCGGCGCCGCATGCCCCCGCTGACAAGGGTCCGCGCGGACACGTCGAAGGCCCGGCCCGGGCGGAACGCGATGCCGGAACGGCGAACGTCGCTACTGGTCGGCCTCACCCAGATGACAGCGCCCCGACTCGCTGACCCGTACCACCATGTCCGCCGACCACATGGCGCGCGGCTGAGCGCCGCTGCGCCGCTCCGGTTGCCCCCGCCACCACTCCGTCCGGATGAAGAACGCGACCACGCCAGCCGAGATCCACTCGGCAATCGCCGCCGCCGTGGCGTTCTCGGGCGCCGGCAGGTGAAACAGCACGATGGCATCATGATCACCCGACGAGAGTCGCGCGAATTGCGACATGACGGCCGCCGAGAGCGCCCTCGGTCCATCCGCGATCGCCATCCACGCCGCTCCACTGCTGGCGCCAAGTGCCGCCGCCTCCACCAGCAGCGCATCACCGTTGACGACGTCGCCCCAGCCGGCATCGATCACCGCCAGCGGCTGGGAGAGCGGCTGGGAGAGCGGCTGCGAGAGCGACGGCAGGGGCACGGGCGAGAGCGAAAATCCGGCCGTCCCCGATCCAGCGACGGCATCCGCCGCAAACCACCCGCGGAGGCTGGCGGCCGTCTGGTCGAGATTCCAGTGGGCGCGCTGTGCGGCGCGTCCTGCGTCGCCCAGCGCGCGTCGACTGGCCGGTGAACGAAGCAGCTCGTCAATCGTCAGGCGCAGTTCGCTCAGCGACGTGACAACGCCACCGTCGAGTTCCGGCGCGAGGTCCACCGCCGGCGTGCAGACCCATGGCAGCCCCACGGCCATCGCTTCCAGCAGCACCAGCCCGGCGCCCTCGGACTGCGAGGGAAAGAGCAGGAGATCGCTTTCACCCATGGCCTCGAGCACTTCATGACGCGGCCGCCCGTCGAGCCAGAGACAGTCCGTGCGCGCCAGAACGGCGTCGCCGAAGGCGATGCCGTAGTCTGGCGTGCCGGTGTAGAGGTCACCGATGAAGACGATGCGCCGCCCGGGCACCGGCGGGAGGAGCTGGAGCATCTCGACCTGAAACTTGAGCGGTGCGATCAGGCCGACGCAGAGCAGCACCTCCTCCGACGGTGCGATGCCGTGCCGGCGTCGAAAGTCCTGCGTCGCGGTCGAGTCCAGTGGCGGAATGCCGATCCTGGACAGCCCGTACGGCACCTGCCATTCGCGCAGCAGCCTGGCCGCCGGCGACGACTCGAAGAAGACGCCGATGCGGTCGTACCGGATCACGACTGACCGAACCAGGTCCGCCAGCCGCGGGTCACTCCGCACCACCGCCATGTCAGCATTGTTCACGTTCACGAGCAGCGTCGTCCGAAAGCGTCCGGTATATGACCCCACCGGCTCCAGCAGGCCGCTGCGCAGGTCCAGCAGGACCACCAGTTCCTCGACCCCCCACGTGTTCAACGCATCGAGGGCGCTGCGCCACATCGTGATCGGCAGCACGGTACCAGGCATGCCGGGCCGCTCGACCGAGGTACGGTTGGCGACGTCGAGGAAGAGGAGTTCGACGTCGTCTCCAGCACGCTGCAAGGCAGCGGCAAGATGACGTGCCAGGACCTCAGTACCGCCTCTATCATACCAGAATTGAGACAGTAAGCCAACACGGCGACGCTTCTTGACGATTTTTGGCGCAATCATGCAGTATCGTCCAGTGCCCCTCGACGCAGCATGCTTGTGATTGCCATTCCGCTCGTGCGACGCTGCGATGCGAAGTGGTGCCTCAGCGGCGCATCCACGGAAAGGTCGCCGTTGCAAAGAGCCCCGGTGAGGAAGGTCCGGCGTTCTGCATCCACAGCGTCTGGGCCATGCTCGCCAACGAGTGCCGCGACAACCGGTGCCGCATCAGACACCGGAGACCCGTCGATCCGGTCGGTGAGCGACGCGCGAGTCGTCGCAGCCGCGGGCAGCAACCAGGGATGCACGATGTTGAGAATAGACATTGGAAGTCGTCTGGGCCGCGGGCAATCAGGTGTCTCACTGCCCAAAGCACTCCCTATGCCACTTCGTAAACGTTTGATTGGCAACAACTTGACATTCCACGCCGTCTCGTCGAGTGCCGCCCGGTACGGACGCTCTTGCCGCCGAATCGGCAGTTTGCGCCGGGATCGCAGCGTGACTCAGACCGCGCCGGCACCCGCTCGGGCTCGTCGCCGCAGCGCCTTCAGGCTGGGTAGCGTCCAGATGATCGTCGCCGATTCCGGCCCCAGCTGCTGCTCGATCTCCAGCAATCCGGCACCGAGAAGCGACGCGGCGAGCGCCGACGGCTTGATCAGCGCCTGCGACCGCGCTGCGTCGTATTCGTCCGACGGATCACGCTGCGCGAGAAAACTGATCTCGGCCTGATCCGGGCTGCCCGCCGCCGCGATTCGCACCACACCTCCCGGCGCCGCGAACCCCTTCAACGCCGTCAGCGTCACCAGCGTGGCATGCAGCAGGGCCGATTCAGGCGCCAGCACCGGCGGTGTATCCGAACTGCCCTCCAGATACACCGGCAGGTCGCCAAGAGTCGCGTGCGCGCGGTGCAACTGCACTGCGGACGCCAGGACGTCGCTCAGCAGCAGCGGCATCGCCTCCCGTTCTATCGCGAACGGCACGGCCCGGAGCTGCCGCAACTGCTCCGTCAGGCGCTCAGCCTCGCGCCTGAGGTCGGCCGCCAGCGGCTGGCCCATCGGACGCTTCGGATCGAGCGATTCGATCGTCGCGCTCAGCGCCAGCGCACGGTTGTTGAGGCCGTGGCCCAGGCCGCGGATAATCGCGTCTATCGTCTCGAACCAGAGCAGAACGTCGGGCCAAGCCGGTTCGCGCACATCCCGCGGCAGCACTGTCATTGGTGTTCTCCAAAAATCACAGTCCAGCCCCCGACAAAAGCGGCCGATACTCCCACACGGAAGGCGACCCCTGGTCGTCCGCTGACCCTTTGCCTGGACTTACTCCCTGTGTTCCTGATCATCGGTCTCGTGGTCGTCGTCGGATCCGTCATTGGCGGGTACGTGATGCACCATGGCAAGGTTAGCGTGCTCTGGCAACCAACCGAATTCATCATCATTCTGGGAGCCGGTATCGGCTCCATGATCATGGCGAATCCGACGACGGTGCTGAAGCATATCGCCTCTGGCGTGATTGGACTGCTGAAACCGAACCCCTTCGACAAGAAGGCGTACGGAGAACTGCTCCAGGTGCTCTTCCAGATCTTCAACAAGGCGCGGAAGGACGGTCTCGTCGGCCTGGAATCGCACATCGAGGATCCGTCGACGAGCGACATCTTCTCGAAGTATCCCGGCTTCATGCATCATCATCATGCGGTGGCGCTGCTCGCTGATACCCTCAAGGTGTTGTTGACCGGCACCATCGAAGATCACAACCTGGCCGAGATTCTCGACATGGATCTCGAGCAGCATCATCACGAGGCGAGCCTGGTACCGAACGCCATCGCCGTCGTCGGCGACGGCATGCCCGCCTTCGGAATCGTGGCGGCCGTGCTCGGCGTGATCATCACGATGGGTGCCATTGGCGGACCACCGGCGGAAATCGGTGCCAAGGTTGCCGCCGCGCTGGTCGGTACGTTCATCGGCATTCTGCTCTGCTATGGGTTCTTCGGACCGATCGCCAAGGCGATCGAGCAACGGGTGTCCAGCGAGCATGCCTACCTGATGTGCATCAAGACCGCACTCCTCAGCTTCGCCCGCGGCGATGCCCCGATGACCGCCGTCGAGTTTGCGCGTCGGAACATCGAGCCGGGTGATCGTCCAACCTTCGCCGAGCTCGAAGAGCTCGCGAAAGCGGCCAAGGCAGCCTGATGGCCAAGGACGGCAAGAAGATCGTCATCATCAAGAAGAAGGGAGGTGGGCACGGGGGCTATCATGGTGGCGCCTGGAAACTGGCCTACGCCGACTTCGTGACCGCGATGATGGCCTTCTTCATGGTGCTCTGGCTGGTTGGCCTCGACATCGAAACCAAGAAGGCCGTCGAGGGCTATTTCCAGAATCCCGTCGGCAGCAAGAATGCCTACAGCGGCGGTGCGTCGCCCGTCGCGTCCGGAGCATCGCCAGCGCGCGTCTCGAGAAACGCGCTCAAGATGATCATCCGCAAGGTCGAGGAGCAGCAGTTCCGCGACTTCAAGGAACGCATCGCCTCGCGGATCGACAGCAATCCATCGCTCGACGGCCTGAAGGGTTCCATCGAGATCATCATCACCAAGGACGGGCTCCGCATCGAGCTGGTGGAGAAAGGCAGTGGTGATGACTTCTTCCCGACCGGCTCCGCGGTACTGCGCCCCAGGGCAGTGACTGCGATTGCGCTGATCGCCGAGGAGATCGCGCTGCTCTCGAACCCGATCATTCTCGAGGGCCACACCGACGGTGCGCCGTTCGGCGAGGGGGGGTCGTATACCAACTGGGAGCTGAGTGCCGACCGCGCCAACGCCGCCAGACGCGTGGTGATCGCGGCCGGCGTCCCGAACAACCGACTCGTGCAGGTGCGTGGCCTGGCCGATCGCGATCTGCGCAATCCGGACAACCCGTTCGAC
>CAYMQV010000037.1:25712-28118 GCA_964392395.1 uncultured Gemmatimonadaceae bacterium | reverse complement strand
GTATTCGGGATGTCGTGCAGCTTGAGGTCCAGAAACACGTCGAGTCCGCGCGCGCGGAGCGACCCCACCAACGAGGGGCCGGCCGCCATGAAGAGCTCGAGCCCCACCTTGTAAAAATCGCAGCGGCCCGCGAATCGATCGACCATCGACAGTGCCGCACTCGCCGTCGGGACATCGAGCGCGAGGAGCAGGCGAGGCGCCACCGTCATGACGGCCATTCCAGTGTGCCGCGCAACGACGCCAGCGACGTGACGCCGTGCCGACGGCACCACCGCTCGAGGTCAACCACGATGCGCTCCGGCGCGCGAGGGTCAACCATGCCGGCCGTGCCGACGCCAACCAGCGTCGCCCCCGCCATGATGTACTGCAACGCATGATCGGCGCGGGAGACACCACCGAGGCCGATGATGGGGAGTGCGACTGCGCGCGACACGCGCCACGTCGCCAGCACACCAATGGGCAGCAGCGGTGGTCCGCTCACGCCGCCACTGCCAAATCCGATGCGTGGTCGGCGTGACTCGACGTCAATGACCAGACCAGGCAATGTGTTCGTGAGGGTGAGCGCGTCGGCACCGGCATCAGCCGCAACCTGCGCGGTTCCTGCCAGATCAGCGAGCGTCGGAGACAGCTTGACGATGATCGGTTTGCGCGTGGCGGCCCGCGCGCGTTCGATCAGCCCTCGCAGCACGGTGCCGTCCGCGCCGAACTCCAGGCCGCCGGCCTTCACGTTCGGGCAGCTCACGTTCAGTTCGTAGCCGGCGACGCCGGCGGCCTCGTCGAGCCGCGCCATCACGTCGGCAAAGTCCTCGACCGCGTTGCCGACGACATTCACCAGGACGCGGGCGCGGCGCAGATGCGCGGCTAGCCACGGCAGTTCGGTGTCCCGCACGACCTCGACGCCCGGATTCGCGAGCCCGATCGCGTTGATCATGCCGCCGGGAAAGTCGGAGACTCTGGGTGCCCTGGCACCGGGACGCGGCGCAAGCGACACCGCCTTTGTCACGAGCCCGCCAAGCCGCTCGAGATCCGCGATGTCGTGCAGTTCGCGACCGTACGCCGCCGTTCCGGAGGCAAGCACGATCGGGTTCTGGAAGTGGACGCCGGCGAACGTGACGGCGAGCACACTCACGGTGTGCCGCCGCCAACGCGCCGTTCATACCGCCCGAGGTACTCGAGCGTCGCATCGCTGATGGCGCGCGCGAGGTCTCCCTGACGTTCCCGCGTCGTCAGATACGTCGCTTCCTGGCGATTCGTGCCAAAGCCGACTTCGACCAGAATTGCCGGCATGAACGAGCCGCGCAGCACCGCGAAGTTCGCTTGTTTCACGCCGCGGTCCGTGCCCGGATGCGTCGCCTTCATGCGTCGCTGCACCTCACCGGCCAGATCGCTCGATTCGCGCAGATGCTCATTCTGCGCCATGTCATTGATGATGAAGCTCAGCGGGTCACCGCGCGGCGCATCGGCGCCGGTCTCGAAGCGCACCGCCTCGTTCTCCATCCGCTCCACCCGGCTTTCGTCTTCCGTCTTCGCCTCGGCAAGGAAGTACGTCTCGAAGCCGCGTGAGGCCGTCGCGTCGCGCCACCGTGGATTGGCCGCGTTGACGTGAATCGAGATGAACAGGTCGGCGCGCCTGGCATTGGCAATCCGCCCGCGATCACTGAGGGCGATGAGCGTATCGCGCGTTCGCGTCAGATACACCGTCACTCCCTGGGCGCGCAACGCCTCGGCGACGCGCAGCGCAATTGCCAGTGTGATCTGCTTCTCGAAGACAGGCTCGCCGTTCAACGCGACGCCGCTCATCCCGTTGTCACGCCCGCCGTGGCCGGCGTCGACCACAACACTTCGCACGCGCCGGAGTCCCGCAGGTGTCGATGGCCGCGGCACGGCAGGTGCGGTGGCGCGGGTGCCGCCACCGATGCTCACCGGGCGCGCGTCGGCGTCGGGACGCATGACCGATCCATCGCCCTGCGCGACCGGCTTGGGTGGCGGAGCGCGCCTCGGATCGGGCTCGGCATCGTCCGTGGCCGTCGCCGAGACCGTGGCGTCACCCGCTCCGCGCCGCGCATACGTGGAAAAGCGCCGCAGTTCCTTCTCGTCCGCATCCCAGACGATCCCCGTCCCATACCGGGGAAGGACCTCGGTGATGAATTCCGCGGGAACCAGCGTCCCGCTGATCCCGCCTTTGGTGACCGCGAGCCCAAGCGTTTCAATTCCGGCCGAGCCCAGATCGACGACGCGCTGCCCGACCACGAATCGCGCGAGCACACCGCACGCATCGAGCGTTGCGCCGCGAGCGGAGGTCTCGATGGTTCCGCCGAGGGCACGCGCCAGTGATGCCAATGGCAGGAACCGGGCGCCCTCGCTGGTCACCCACGGCACCACCGTTTCGCGCGTGCCCGTGCGGAT